>NZ_JBYSXL010000039.1:0-42095 GCF_058782155.1 Methylobacterium sp. FW306-05-D | reverse complement strand
GGCGGCGCCAGGTCGGCCGGGGCGGCGGAGGCACCCGGCGGCGGGGCCAGGGGCTCCGAGGTGACCGGGCCGGACGGCATGGCCGGCACGACGGGCTCCAGGGCCGCCTGGGGTCCCGGGGCGAGGCGGCCGCGGGTCGGACCTTCGAGGCGCTGGGAGGCGCAGGCGCCGAGGCCGGCGGCGAGCGCGAGGACGGCAGCTGTCGACAGGAGCGAACGCGGCATCGATGACAAATTCCGAGCAGGAGCGGGATCGGGGCCTGGAATCCCCGGTTCGAGTCTGCGTCACCGGCAATTGCGCTGGCGGCAAGGCATCGCCCGCGGCCCATGCGGGATTTGGGGGGACGGCCCGAGATTTGGCGGCCGGTGTGGCGTTCGTGCCGCACGGGGTCTCGGAGGCTTTGGGCCGCGCCGGTTCGGGGAGCCACGGGCCTCTCTCCACGCGGCACGGGTCGGAGCGCGGAACGCGTGATCCGGGCGCCGGTCGCGACGCAATGTGGCGACAATCGAGCGAAAGTCGTCGGATCGATCCTCATCTGTGATCGTCAGTAGATCGGCAGGTCTTCGAGTCCGTGTCCAGTTTCGGCGCAATCTGGCCGTAGAAACGCCGAGTCCACCCGTTGGAATCGGACCCTGACGGCCGACGGATTCGGAAGCCGCCAGCCGCACCCGGGATGGTGCGGAACGAAGGGCCGGCAGCCGCGCCGGCCCCGTGGAGCGGATGGCGCCGAGCATGGCTGAAGCTGCCGAGAGATCCCCGCCGATGCCGCCGTCGCGGCCCGCCCTCCGGGGCCTCCTCGCGGCGGCGCTCCTGCTCGGCGGCGGAGCCGGTGGATTCGCGCTTTGGTCCCGAGCGCCGGTCGAAGGCCCGCCCGCGACGATCGAGACAGCCGCGCATGTGCCCGCGCCGGTGGCGCCGCGAACCCCGGCACCCGAGGGGGCCGAGGCCGAGCGCGGTGCCAATGTCGCGCTGAGGGCCCCCGAGGAAGGCCCGGCGGCCGAGACCCTCGCGGCGGCCCCGCCGGAGACGGTCGCCGAAGCGGCGCGCGCCCCGGGCCCCGCAGCGGAGGCTCCGCCGGCCCCCGTCGATCCGGCCTCGGCGACGCCCCCCCTCACCGCGCGATGGGTGCCGCTCCCCGTGCCGCGCCCGCCGGAATTCCGGGCCGGGCGGCTGACCGCGCGGGCGCCGCGCGCGCCTTCGGCCCGCACCACCAGCGCCGCGCCGCCGCCGGAGGACACGCGCTCCTTCATCGAGAAGCTGTTCGGGGTCGAGAGCCCGGAGCCGCCGCGGCTCGCCTACGCCGCCCTGGAGACGAAGCCCGTCGACAACGTCTTCCGGCAGGCCCTGAGCGCCCTCCCGCCCAGCGGAGCGGGCGGGGTCGCCGTCTACGACATCCGCGCCCGGATCGTGACCCTGCCGAACGGCGAGAAGCTCGAGGCCCATTCGGGCCTGGGCGAGGCCATGGACAATCCCGGTCACGTGCATGTGCGCATGAAGGGGCCGACGCCCCTCGGCACCTACGACATTCGCGAGCGCGAGCAGCCCTTCCACGGCGTCCGCGCCTTGCGCCTGACGCCCGTGGGCGGCCCCGAGGCCGTCCACGGCCGCGTCGGCCTCCTCGCCCACACCTACATGCTGGGCCCGAGCGGGGCCTCGAACGGCTGCGTCTCGTTCCGCGATTACGAGAAATTCCTGCAGGCCTATCTGCGCGGCGAGGTCCAGCGCCTCGTCGTGGTGGCGGGGGGATAGGACCATCCCCTCCCCGATGTCGGTCGGGTATCCGACACAAGAGGGGGGATCGTTGAAGTTTTCCCGCGCGACCCGATGCGGCCACGCACGTAATCCCGTAGGGTCCTCCGGTCGCGGCCCTGGATCGGCGTTCCGCGCTTGAGAGACAGAGTGTGCTCCCGCCCTGATGCCGGAGAGCGCTGTGGCTCGCTACTACTTCGACATCCACGATGGGTCCTTCCGGCTGGACGAGGACGGCGTCGAATGCGCCGACTTCGACGAGGTCCGCCGCGAGGCCAAGCGCACCCTGCCCGAGATCGCCCGGGAGATCCTGCCGGAGGATGGCGACCACCACACGATCACCTGTCGCGTGCGCGACGAGCGCAACGAGACGGTCTACACGGCGACCCTCATCTTCAACGGCTTCAGCACGCGCGCCGGGGAGCGGTGATCCGCGCCGCAGAACGGGACGGTTCCCAGGCCCGGCTCAGGGCCGGGCCTGCGCCCGGGCGATGACCTTCGACGCGTGCCAGGCCTGCCCCCCGACCGTCGGCACATGGAAGGCCGCGAGGGCGCCGATAGGCGACCGGGCGGGCTTCGCCGAGCGTCCCGCCGTGCAGATCATCGACGTCGCGACGAAGAGGAAGACCGCCACGGGAAACCCCAGGCTGACCGGCCTGTCCGCCAACCCTGTGGGATGTCCGTGCACGTCCCACCGCACGGCAATCCGGCCCGCCGGGACGCCGGCGCGGCCGAGATGACCGACCGCCGCGAGGATCAGCAGCGTCGCGAGGGATGCGACGAGGCCGAGCCCGCGAAACATCCGGGTCATGGTCCGCTCTCGATCCCGGACGCGGCGCGATTCAGCGAGCTTACCGGAAGAAGCCCGGTGCTGGGTGACGGCTGGAAACGTCCGGGATGGCCGGATCGCCGCCCGTTCGCTTCGCGGCGGGTTCGCGGTGAAGGGGGCGTCGCGGTCCCGGTCGTGCCCCGGCGCATCGGACGCGACCGTCCGCCTGGCCTCGGACCAGACCCCGCGTTTCGCATCGCGCAAACGTGAGACGGTTGTCCCAAGGCGTGCCGGCAAACCCTGGGCCTCGCGGGGGGAACGGCACCTTGATTTTCATCGGAGCCGCCAAACTTCGCTCGTGGTGCCGGGGCGCGAGCCTTGCTTGCGCAGGGGGCATTGCCCGCTTCACGACGCTGTCGGCAACAGGCAGGCGGCCCGATCCGTCCGATGGCGCCGGCCCTGCGGCGAGGGAAACGTTGATGAACGACATGACGATCGACAAGACGAATACCCAATCGTACCCGATGGAAGGCAAGTGCCCCTTCGGAGGCGATCGCATCGGCGGGGCCCAGGGCAGCCGCCCGACCCTCGAGAACTGGTATCCGCACCGCCTCAGGGTCGAAGTCCTGCACCAGAACGGGCTCGCGGCCGATCCGCTCGGCCCGGATTTCGACTACGGCGCAGCGTTCCGGACGATCGATCTCGACGCGCTCAAGAGCGACATCAAGCAGTTCCTGACCTCGTCGGTGGCCTGGTGGCCGTCGGATTACGGCAATTACGGCCCGCAGATGATCCGCATGGCCTGGCACTCGGCCGGCACCTACCGCATCGCGGACGGGCGCGGCGGGGCCGGCACCGGAATGCAGCGGTTCGCCCCGATCTCGAGCTGGTGGGACAACGGCAACACCGACAAGTCGCGCCGCCTCCTGCAGCCGATCAAGCACAAGTACGGCAACGCGCTGTCCTGGGCCGACCTGATGGTGCTGACCGGCAACTGCGCCCTGGAGATCATGGGCCTGCCGACCTACGGCTTCGCCGGCGGGCGCCTCGACGCCTGGGAGGCGGACGACGCCACCTACTGGGGCCCCGAGGTCGTCGAGATGGGCTCGGTGTCGAGCTTCGACGAGATGGTCAACCGCGATCAGCGCTGGCGCGGCAAGAACGGCGAGCCCGACTACGACCTGGAGAACCCGCTCGCCGCCTCGCACCAGTCGCTGATCTACGTGAACCCCGAGGGGCCCTACGCGAATGGCGACCCGCAGGGGTCCGCCAACGACATCCGCGTCACCTTCAGCCGCATGGCCATGAACGACGAGGAGACCGTCGCGCTGATCGCCGGCGGCCACGCCTTCGGCAAGAGCCACGGCATGACCCCCGCCAAGGAGATCGGACCGCCGCCGGAAATGGCGCCGATGGAAGCGATGGGCCTGGGCTGGCACAACCCGAAGGGCAGTGGTTCGGGCAAGGATACCATGACCAACGGCATCGAGGGCAGCTGGACCCCGAATCCGACCCAGTGGGACAACGCCTACCTCGAAAACCTCTTCAAGTTCGACTGGGAGCAGACCAAGAGCCCCGCCGGCGCCCTGCAATGGACCCCGAAGGACCCGAACGCACCGAAGACCCCCGACGCCCACGTCGCGGGGCAGATGCATCCCCTCATGATGATGACCTCCGACATCGCCCTGAAGGTCGATCCGGAATACCGCAAGGTCTGTGAGAAGTTCCTGCACGACTTCGACGCCTTCACCCAGGCCTTCTCGAAGGCGTGGTACAAGCTCACCCACCGCGACATGGGGCCCAAGCACCGCTACCTCGGCCCGGAGGTGACGATCGAGGACGGCCTGCTCTGGCAGGACCCGATCCCCGATGCCGCCTACGGCCTGGTCGGCGCGGCCGAGATTTCGGCGCTCAAGCAGGCGATCCTGGCCACCCACGTCACGGTCTCCGACCTGGCCTTCACGGCCTTCTCGGCCGCCGCGACCTACCGCGACAGCGACAAGCGCGGCGGTGCCAATGGCGGACGGCTCGCCCTCGCTCCGCAGAAGGACTGGGCCGTCAATCGCCGGGCCGCGCCGGTGGTCGAGGCGCTGCGCGGGGTGATGACCGCGTTCCATGCGGGCCGCAGCGACGGCAAGCAGGTCTCGCTCGCCGATCTGATCGTGCTCGCCGGCTGCGTCGCCGTGGAGAAAGCGGCCAAGGATGCCGGGGTCGAGACGGTGGTGCCGTTCACGCCGGGCCGGGTCGACACGACCCAGGAGCTGACCGACATCGAGATGTTCGAGTGGCTGAAGCCCGTGGTGGACGGCTTCCGCAACTATGTCGATGACGGGTTCGGGGCCATGGCGCCGAGCCTATCGCCGGAGGAGATGTTCCTCGACCGGGCCAACCTGCTGACGCTGACGGCACCGGAATGGGTGGTGCTGACGGGCGGCCTGCGCGCCCTCAACGCCAATCACGACGGATCGAGCCGGGGCATCTTCACCGATCGGGTGGGCGTGCTGACGACGGACTTCTTTCGGACCCTGACCGACACGAACCTGGTCTGGGACAAGGCGGATGCCGCCGGGACGGCCTTCACCCTCAAGGATCGCGACAGCGGCCAGGTCAGGTTCGAGGCCACGCGCAACGATCTCGTCTTCGGCTCCAACGCGCAGCTGCGCAACATCGCCGATGCCTATGCGGGCAGCGACGGTCAGCAGCGCTTCGTCGCGGACTTCGTGCGGGTCTGGGACAAGGTCATGATGCTCGACCGTTACGACGTAAAGGGTCACCGCCGCTACGGACCCATGGCGGCCTGACCGGCGGCCGTCGCGCGGAGCGTCCTCGCTCCCGTCCCCGTGTCCCCGGGGGCGGGGGCCGCCGGGACGGGACGACAAGACGCGACGTGGGATTGCCGGAGGGCGTCTCACCGCGCGGTCGCAGCGGCCTCGTCATCGGCACGGGGTCGGGCGTCGGGTCCGATCCCGGTCCCGCCCCTAGGGCGCGATCCCGTCGATCGTCAGCCGCAGGTGCCTGGGTCCGCGCAGGGCCGAACCCGGGCGGTAGGGCGGCGGGTCCGCCGTCAGGCGCGGGTTCTTTAGGCGGCGGGTCAGCGCGACCAGGGCGGCCTCGACCTCGAAGCGGGCGAGCGGCGCGCCGACGCAGTAATGCAGGCTGCCGCCGAAGCCGAGATGGCGGTTGTCGGGCCGGTCCGGGTCGAAGCGGTCGGGCTCGGCATAGACCTCGGGGTCGCGGTTGCCGGAGGCCAGCAGCAGCACCAGGGGCGCGCCCTCGGGGATCGTGACGCCGTCCCGGTTGATCGGGCACAGGGTCTTGCGCGTGCGGAACTGGACCGGCGGCTCGTAGCGCAGGAGTTCCTCCACCACGCGCGGGGCCCGGCTCGGGTCCTCGCGCAGGCGGCGCAACTCCTCGGGATGGCGCAGCAGCGTCAGCATGCCGTTGGTGATGAGGTTCACCGTGGTCTCGTGCCCGGCCACCAGCATCAGGATCGCGGTGGCGATGAGGTCGAAGTCGCTCATGCGGCCGTGGCCCTCGACGCCCTCCGTCGCCAGCCCCGAGAGCATGTCGTCCCTGGGGTCCTTGCGCTTCTTCGCGATCAGGCCCTGCATGTATTCGGAGATGGCGTCGAAGGTGCGGCTGTTCTCGGCCCGCAGGTCGTCGTCCTGCAGAGTGTCGGGCTCCAGGGCGGTGGCGAGCTGCGTCGCCCAGCCGTGGAACTGCGCCTCGTCTTCCGGCGGAATGCCGAGGAGTTCGCAGATCACCGTCACGGGGAGCGGGTAGGCGAGGTCGTCCACGATATCGATCGTCTTCGCGTCGCCGAGCCTGTCGAGGATCTCGTCCACGAGGACGTGCGAGCGCGCCCGCAGGGCCTGGACCCGCTGCGGGGTGAATTGCTGCATCACCGCGGCGCGCAGCTGGTCGTGGTCCGGCGGATCGCGGAAGATGAAGGGCCGGTGGGTGTCGGTGATGTGGTCGCGCACCGGCTTCACCAGCCAATCCTTGAGCGGGTTGCCGGTCTTCGGCCGGTCGGCGGGCGGCAGGGTCTCCGAGCTCACCCGCGGGTCGTGCAGCAGGCTCGCGATCGCCGCGTGGGAGGCGGCCACGTAGGTGCCGTCCTCCTGGCGCGAGACCGGGCATTCCCGCAGGCGGGCGAAGAGCGGGTACGGGTCCGTCCGGGCGGCCTCGTCCTTGATCTGCGCGAACAGGGTGGGATCGGTCATGCCTTGTCCTTGTCGGCCGGTTCGGGAAAGGCCGGCGGCAGCACGGCGAAGGGGCCGGCATCGACGCCGCCGGGCTCCGGCGGGAACGGGGCGCCGGCCGCGATGTGCTCGGCATAGGTCGGGAGCCAGCGGGCGCAGTCGAAGGCCACGGCGGCGATGCAGCGGCCCTCCCGGCCGTAGACCGCCAGGAACCGCCCCTCCTTGAGGCTGCCCCGGGCCACGACGAAGCCGTCGGCGCCCTCGGTCAGGCCCACCGACTTGAGGGTGATGCCGCCCTGGCTCGACCAGAAGGCCGGGACCTCGGCGTAGGGCTCGGGCGCGACGCCGGCCAGCAGCCGCCCGGCATGCCGGCCCTGCGCCACGGCGTGGCCCCAATGCTCCAGGGCGATGCGCCGGCCGGGATAGAGCGGGTGCGGAAAGCGGGCGACGTCGCCGGCGGCCGCGATCCGGGTGTCGGGCCGCTCCGACCCGTCGAGGACGTAGCCCTGCGCGTCGCAGTCGATCCCGCCCTCATCGAAGGCGAGGCCGGAGCCGGCGAGCCAGCCGGTGTTGCGCACGGCGCCGAGGGCCACCACCACAACGTCGGCCGGCAGCCGGGTGCCGTCGGCGAGGCGCACGGCGGCGACCCGGCCGGCGTCGTCATCCTCCAGGGCCGCGACCTTCACGCCGCTGCGGATGGTGGTGCCGAGGCTGGCATGCAGCGCCTCGACCACGGAGCCGAGATGCCGGCCCAGCACCTTCGCCAGCAGGGTCGGGCCGGTCTCGACCAGGGTGACGGGCAGATCGAGGGTCCGGCACGAGGCCGCGACCTCGCAGCCGATGAAGCCGCCGCCGATGATGACGACGTGGTCCGGCCCGGCGGCGAGGTCGCGCCGCAGGGCCTTGGCGTCGTCGCGCCCGCGCAGGGTGTGCACCCCCGCCAGACCCGCTTCCGCGGCGTTCGGCCAGGCCCTCGCCGAGGCGCCGGTGGCGATGAGGAGTCGGTCGTAGGGCACCGCCTCGCCGCTGGCGAGGGTCACCGTGCGCCGGCTCCGGTCGAGCTGCGTCGCCGGGTCGCCGAAGCGCCAGTCGGCCTCGAGGGTCTCGAGATTCGGCAGGGCCGTGGCATCGGCCGGGACCTCGCCGGTGAGCACCGCCTTCGAGAGCGGCGGCCGGTCGTAGGGCCGGTGGGGCTCCGCCCCGATGATCGTCAGGGGCCCGGCGAAACCCGCCTGCCGCAGGCTCTCGGCCCCGCGCAGGCCGGCGAGGGAGGCGCCGACCACCACGGCACGCGACGGTCCATCGGTCATCGGGAGACGGCCCCGGCATCCTCGACGCGGATGGCCTGGACCGGGCAGGCGATGCGGGCGCGCTCGACGTCGTCGCGGGCGCTCGCCGTGGGCGCCGGGTCGTAGTGCAGGGCCTCGCGGCCCTTCAGGACGAAGTGGTCGGGCGCCGCGTAGCAGCACTGGGCGTAGGCCTGGCACAGGTTCAGGTCGACGGTGACCCGCAGGCCGCCGGCGGCGCGCCGGGCATCGGCGCTCGGCCGGTCGTGGGGGGGAAGATCGGACATGCTTGCGCAATGTGCCCGGGCGCTCCGGAGTTCCGCCCCGGGCGGCGCGGTGTGGGGACGCGCCCACGCGACGTCCACGGGCCGGGGATCATCCGGGGCGCCGGGGCGCAGGCCCCGCACGGGCCGCCGGTGATGCGCATGGGCCACAGGGCGGCGGGAAGCGGAGCCGTTCGGCTCCCGGCACTTGTCATACTATAACATCTGCGCCACGAAACATTATAACGTTGGTGACGAGGTGGGCGCGTGCGGCGATCGCGGATGGTGTGGGCCGGGGCGGCCCTGGCGGGTGTCTCGGCGGGAGCCGGGCTCGGGGTGACGTCCGCGGCGGCGCAGCAGGCCCAGGCGACCCTGGAGGAGCTCAGCGTCACCTCGCCGAGCCCGATCCAGCCCGCGTCCGGGACGGGGGTCCCGGGCTCCGGGGCGGCCTTCCCGGTCGGCGTGCTCCCGGTGGTGACCAACACCTATTCGCCGGTCACGGTCGTCACGCAGCAGCAGATCGCCCGCGACCAACCCCGCACCCTCGGGGACGCCCTGTTCGACCGGCCCGGCATCTCCTCCTCGACCTACGCGCCGGGGGCGGCCAGCCGGCCGATCATCCGCGGCCTGGACAACGCCCGGGTGCGCATCCAGGAGAACGGCGTCATCAACAACGGCGTCTCCGACCTCGGCGAGGACCACGCCGTCCCGGTCAATCCCCTGGTCAGCGACCGCATCGAGGTGATCCGGGGGCCCGCCACCCTGCGCTACGGCTCCGGGGCGATCGGCGGCGTCGTCTCGGCCGAGAACAACCGGGTCCCGACCTTCATCCCGGCGAACGGGGTCTCGGGGCAGGTCACCACCGGATTCTCCAGCGTCGACAACGGGCGGCTCGGCGCCGCGACCGTGGATGCCGGCAAGGACGGCATCGCGGTCCATGCCGACGGCTTCCGAAGCGCCACGGACAGCTACGCCATCCCGGGCGGCATCCAGCGCAACTCGGCCACCGAGTCCCAGGGCGGCTCCGTCGGCATCTCGGCCATCGGCGACCGCGGCTTCGTGGGCATCTCGTTCAGCCACTACGACGCGCTCTACCAGATCCCCGGCGGCGAGGCGGCCGAGAGCCGGACCCGCCTCGACCCGCGCCAGGACCGGGTCCTCGCCCGGGGCGAGTACCGGCCCCTCGACGGCCCGCTGGAGGTGATCCGGTTCTGGGCCGGCGGCTCGGTCTACCGGCACGACGAGCGCGGCATCGGTGCGGACGGCATCGACGGCATCCAGGCCACCTTCAAGAGCCGGGAGGCGGAGGGGCGCATCGAGGCCCAGCACGTGCCCGTCTTCACCCCCCTCGGCACGCTGACGGGCGCCCTCGGCGTGCAGACCGGCCGGCGCGTGCTGAACACCCAGGGCGAGGGCTTCCTGCCGCCGACGGAATCGCGCTCGAACGCGGTCTATCTCTTCGAGCAGCTCGATCTCGGCCGGGGCCTGCGCCTGCAGGCGGCCGGGCGCATCGAGGGCGCGCGCTCCGCCAGCACCGCGGTGGACTTCCCGAGCGACTACCTGCCGGTGGTGGGGCAGGACCCCGCCTCCTTCGGCCTGACGCGCCGGTTCGCGCCCAAGAGCGCGAGCGTCGGCGCCCTGCAGGACCTGCCCTACGGCTTCGTGGCCAGCGTCAATGGCTCCTACGTGGAGCGGGCGCCCACCGCCTACGAGCTGTTCTCGCAGGGGCCGCACGACGCCACCGAGACCTTCGAGATCGGCGATCCGCGCCTGAAGCTCGAGCGCGCCCGCACGGTGGAGATGAGCCTGCGCCGGGCGCAAGGGCCGCTGCGCCTCGACGCCACCGGCTACTACACCCGCTACACGGGATTCATCTACAAGCGCGACACGGGCAACCGCTGCGACGACGACTTCGCCTCCTGCGGGATCGGGGACGAACTCCGGCAGATCGTCTACTCGCAGCAGAACGCCACCTTCTACGGGGCGGAGATCGCCGCGCAGCTCGACCTGATCCCGGTGGGCGACGGCTGGGCCGGCATCGAGGCGCAGTACGACTTCGTCCGGGCGCAGTTCGACGACGGCTCCTACGTGCCGCGGATTCCGCCCCACCGCCTCGGCGGCGGCGTCTTCCTGGCGACCGACGGCTGGTTCGCCCGGGTCAACCTGCTGCACGCCTTCGACCACGTCGAGATCGCGCCCTTGGAGACGGTGACGCCCGGCTGGAACGACCTGCGCGCCGAGGTGAGCTACACCAAGACCGTGGACCCGGCGATCTACGGCGCGAGCGCGTTCACCCTCGGCCTGCAGGGGCGCAACCTGCTGAACGACGACATCCGCAACTCGGCCTCGTTCAAGAAGGACGAGATCCTGCTGCCCGGCCGCAACGTGCGCCTGTTCCTGACGGCGCGGTTCTAAGGTCCGGCCGGTCCATCGCCGGGGGCGGCCGGTCCATCGCCGGAGGCGGGAAGATAAAAGCCGACGCGGGGCGCCGGACGTGCTAGAAGAAGCCAACCCCGCACGAACCCGTGCCCTGGGCAAATCCATGAGGCCCAAGTGGCAAATGCGTTCAAGAGCGGTGCATCCCAGTCACGCTCGACCAATGACTTCAACGAGCGCGCGAAGCTCCTGTCCGAGCGCCTGGGCGCCATCGAGAAGCCGGTGCAGATGAAGCGCGCCAACGCGCCGCGCCGCACCTTCAAGGCTGGGCCGCGTCCCGAGGGCGAGACCACCGAGCCGGCCGAGGCCCAGACCGAGGGTCACGAGACCGCCGAGACCGAGAATGAGGACGGCGAGACGGACAACCACGAGTCCGGGGACCGCCGCGAGGCCTGAGGCTCCGGCCCGGCTTGCCCGACCCTCCAGCAAAAAGGGCCGACGCAGCGCGGCGGCCCTTTTTCGTGTCCGGGACCGGGCGCCGCCGCGGATGGGCGGCGCGTTGGTACGGGCTAGCGGCGCGCCTTGGCCTTGCGGGCTGCGTAGCGGGCGTCGCGAGCCGCCTTCTTGGCGGCGAGCTCGGCGGCCTTCGCCTCGGCCGCGGCCAGGGCCTCGGCCTCCTCGCGGGCGATCTGCGCGGCGAGCTCGGCCTCCTCGCGGGCCCGCTTCTCCGCCGCCGCGGCCTTCTCGGCGGCGATCCGGGCAGCCTCGCGCTCGCGGGCGCGCTCTTCGCGGGCGCGGGCGACCTCGGCGCGGGCCTGCGCCTTGGCGATCATCTCCGGATCGTCGGCCGGAGGACGGGCCTTGAATTTTTCCAGCAGCATCTGCTTGGCGCTGAGGGAGTTCTTGCGGCGGTCGTCGAAATTCCTGTAGTCGAAGGCGCCCATCTGACCTTTCTCATGTGGTGTGTCGCCCGCATCCGGCGTGGAGCACGCGCGGCATGGGGCCGTGAAGCGAATCAAATTTTCGGCTAGTTTTGCATCGCAGCAGCCCCATGCCTGACGGACTGCCGGGAATCAACAGAAGCCGCCCCTCGGAGAGCGGCTTCCGTCGGGTTGTTGACACGATGCCTCAGTCGGGGTCGGCCTCACTTGAGACGCATCGCGGGTCCGGTGTCAGGCGACCGGGATCAGGCGGCCTGGAGGTTGCCGGCCGACTGCTTGCCGGTGCGGCGGTCATTCTCGATCTCGTAGGAGACCTTCTGACCCTCGATCAGGTTGCGCATCCCGGCGCGCTCCACGGCGGAGATGTGGACGAACACGTCCTTGCCGCCGTCATCGGGCTGGATGAAGCCGTAGCCCTTGGTCTCGTTGAACCATTTCACGGTACCCGTGCTCATGGTGCTGTTCTCCTGAAACGTTGCTGTGCCTGCCATCGGCTGCCCGGCACCCGCGTGCAGACGCGCGGGCGCCCGAGGCGCAGGGTCTTCGAATGGGATGTGATCGAAGCGGCACCCGCGATCGGGACTGGCGGGCAGTCCCGATGAAATGGCGGGTGTGCGACCCGGTGAAATCCGGCCATGGTGCGATGGTTACGAAAGTAGGAAGCCTGCGACGCAAGGACAAGGCGCAAGGCCAAGCCGGGTTCCCTGAACGACGGCCGAAACCCGTCCCCCTGCGGCGAACCGCGCAACCGGCGCTGCCCCTGGGGGCGGCGGGGCCCGCCGTGGTTGCTGCACCGGCGCCGGGACGGTAGGCTGCGGACCGGATTAAGGGGGTCGAAGGGGACCCCAACCAGGATGGGATGCGGGACCGCCGGCGGGGCCGCGGTCCGATGAAGGGGATGGGATGGCGGGGCCTGCGCTGCAGCGACCAGAGCCGGGGACGCGACCGCGCCCGGCTCGCGGGAACGGCCATTCGTGACTCGAATTCGGGGGCGGGTTCGTGGCGCATCGGTCTGGAGGCTCGCCGCCGGCGCGTGGTCGCTGGCGCTCGGCCTGGCCGTGGGCGGCCTCGCGGCCGGGCCGGCCGCGGCCTTCGACCTCTTCGGCCTGTTCGGTTCCGAGGAGGAGCCGCCCGCCCCGAGCGCCGGCGCCCTGCCCTACACGGTCAAGGTCTCGGGCGTCGATGACGACGACGTCCTGCGCGCGCTCCAGGACACCTCGACCCTGTACCGCCTGCGCCAGGAGGCGCCGCCGGACGGCGAGGGCCTGGTCCGCCGGGCGGAGGCCGACCAGCGCCGCCTCGCGGACGTGCTCTCCGGCTATGGTTACTACCAGGGCACGGTGACGATCCGCATCGACGGCGTCGTGCTGACGGGCGAGTCCACCGTCGTGGCCGCCGCCCGCGCCGCGGAGGCCTCACGGTCGCGCGCCCTGGTTCCGGTCAAGATCGTGGTCGATCCCGGCCCGCTCTACACCCTGCGCTCGGTCGCGGCCCGGGACCCCCGGGGCAACCCCTTCCCCGAGGAGGTCCTGCCCGGGCGCTTCACCCGCGCCGGCGAGGACGTGCCCGCCCGCTCGGCCACGGTGCTGGCCCGCGAGGCCAGGATCGTCGACCGCTTCCGCGCGCTGGGCCACCCCTTCGCCAAGGCCGTCGCCCGCGATCCCGTGGTGGACGACGCGGCCCATGTCATGGACGTGACCTTCACGATCGATCCGGGGCCGATCGCCGGCCTCGGCGAAGTCGCGGTGCGCGGCACGCAGGACATCGACCCGGCGGTGGTGCGCTCGTTCATCTATGCCGAGCCGGGCGACCCCTATTCGCCCAAGGCCGTCTCCGACATCCGGCGCTCGGTGGCCAAGGTCGAGGGCCTGGGCTCGATCCGGGTGCGCGAGGGCGAGACCCTCGACCCCTCCGGCAACCTGCCGATCTTCGTCGACGTCACCGAGCGGGAGAAGAACCTAATCGGCGTCGCCGCCCGTTACTCCACCGTCGACGGCCCCGGCATCCGGGCCTACTACGCCAACCGCAACCTGTTCGGCGGCGGCGAGACCTTCCGGGTCGACGCCGACATCTACTACCTGGGCAACGACCTCTACGCCAAGCAGCGCAAGGCCGCCGGCATCGACTCGAACGGGCTGGGCGGACGCCTCTCCGCCACCTTCGTCAAGCCGGCCCTCTGGGGCACCCGCAACGACTTCATCGCCAACGTCTTCGCCGGCCGCGAGGCGCAGCAATCCTATGTCAGCGACGCCGCCGGCGGCACGGTGGCCCTGCGTCACCGCTTCTCGGACAGCTTCTTCGCGCAGATCGGCGTCGACGGGCAGGCCGGGCGCTCGCAGGACGCCCTCGGCAAGGTCGATTATCGGCTCGTGGGCGTGCCGCTCTCGGTGAGCTACGATTCCACCGACAACCTGCTCGACCCGACCGAAGGCGTGCGCCTCACCGCCTCGGCGACGCCCTATGCGGGCTTCCTCGGCTCCGATCCGTCGATCTTCGTCGCCAAGGCGCAGGGCTCGACCTACTACGCCTTCGACGACGAGGCCCGCTACATCCTGGCCGGCCGCATCGGCTTCGGCTCGATCTCGGGGGCGAACCTCGAGGACATCCCGGCCAACATCCGGTTCTTCGCCGGCGGCGGCGGCTCGGTGCGCGGCTTCCCCTACCGGACGCTGGGGCCGCGCGGACCCTTCAACCTGCCCATCGGCGGGCGCAGCCTGCTCGAAGCCTCGGTGGAGGCGCGCATCAAGGTCACGGACACGATCGGCGTGGTGCCCTTCATCGACGCCGGCACCGCCTTCGCCGGCAGCCTGCCCGATTTCGACGAGCGCATCCGCTACGCGGTCGGCCTCGGCCTGCGCTACTACACCGGCATCGGCCCGATCCGCGTCGACGTCGCCTTCCCGATGGACCGCATCAAGGGCAACCGCGAGCGCCCGGTGGCCCTGTACATCAGCCTGGGGCAGTCCTTCTGATGGGAATCTGGAAGCGTCCGGGCGCGCGCATCGCCGCCGCCATCCTGTGCCTCGCGATTCTCGCCGCGAGCCCGGCCACCCTCACCCGGGCCGACGAGGGCGAGAAGACCGTGCTCGGCGGGCTCCTGTCGAAGGCCCTGTCGACGCCGGGCTCCCGCGTCGCCATCGGGGCGGTCGACGGCGCCCTGTCCTCCGACGCCACGATCCGCGACGTGGCGATCAGCGACGCCAACGGCGTCTGGCTGAAGCTCGACCGGGCCCGGCTGGTCTGGCGCCGCCTCGCCCTGCTGTCGGGCCGTCTCGAGGTGGAGAGCCTGGAGGTCGGGCGCCTCGAAGTCCTGCGCCGGCCCCTCCCCGCCCCGGTCTCGGCGACGCCGGAGCCCGACGGATCGCTGCTCCCCGACCTGCCGGTGAATGTGGAGGTGAAGGCCTTCCGCCTCGCCGAACTCGTCCTCGGCGAAGCCCTGGCCGGGCAGCCGGCCCGCCTGACCGCCCAGGGCCGGGCGAAGCTCGGCGCCCCGGCGGAAGGCCTCGACCTCGACGTCGCTGTCCGGCGCCTCGACGCCGAGGGCCGCTTCGGGGCGCGGCTGCTCTTCGTGCCGAAGGGCGAGACGCTGGAATTGAAGGCCACCCTGGTGGAGCCCGCCGGCGGGCTCCTCTCGAAGGCCGCCAACCTGCCCGGCACGCCGCCGATCAATCTCGACCTCGACGGGCGCGGCACCCTGGATTCCTGGAACGCCCGCCTCGACTTCGATGCCGGGCCGGACCTCGGCGCCCGCGGCACCGCGCGGATCTCCCGCATCGGCGCCGAGCGCCGGCTCGCCCTCGACCTCGCCTCGCGGATCGAGGGGCTGCTGCCCGGACCGGCCGCCGCGATCTTCTCCGGCACCACCAAGCTCGAGGGCGGCCTGCGCTTCGCCGACAGCGGCGCCTTCGGCATCGACCGCCTGGACCTGACCTCGCGCACCGCCCGGCTCGACGCCCGGGGCACCCTCACGGCCGACCGGGTCGCGGATTTCCTCGTCTCCGCCCGGGCCGTGCCCACCGAGGGCGGTGTCACCAGGGCGGCGGATGCCGAACTCGACACCCTGATCTTCGACGGAAGCCTGAAGGGTCCGGTGGCGCGACCCACCGTCAACGGCACGCTGAAGGCCGCGGGCCTGCGCGCCGGCGGCTCCGCCCTGGAGCGGATCGACGCCACCCTGTCGATGCTGCCGACCGGACCCGACCCCGCCGCGGCCCGCTTCGCCCTCGCGGCCGATGCCAAGGTCGACGGCCTGCGCCTCGCCGACCCGGCCCTGCGCCGCGCCATCGGAACCCGGGCCGCGCTGACCTTCCGCGGCACCCTGCAGCCCGACAACGTCCTCGACGTCGCCGAGCTCAAGCTCGACGGGCCGACCGCCAGGGCCGCCTATGCGGGCCGGATCGGCCAGAACACCCTCGACGGAACGGTGGACGCGGCGCTCTCCGACCTCGCGGCCTTCTCGGAGGTCGCCGGAAGGCCCCTCGCCGGCACCCTGACGGCGCGGGCCGCGCTCACCGGCGACCCCGCCCGCAAGGCGGTCGGTGCCGATCTCGACCTGCGCACCAGCGGCCTCGTCCTCTCGCTCCCCGCCCTCGACCGCACCCTGGGGCCCGCGCCGCGCTTCAGCGGCCGGCTCTCGCAGGTCTATGACGGCTACGCCTTCGAGGGCGCCCGCTTCGAGGGGGCCGAGATCGTCGGACGCCTCGACGGCCGCGCCACCGCGCGCCTCGCCGACGCCAAGCTCGTGGTCGACCTGAAGGACCTCTCGACCCTCGATCCGAAGCTCGCCGGGCGCGCCCTCCTCGACGGGCGGCTGACCGGCACCCTGGAGAAGCCCGACCTCACCGCCACCTTGACGGCGGGCGAGGCCCGCGCCCTCGGCCGGCCGCTGCGCGACCTGCGGGTCGAGGCCGCCCTGACGGACCTCACGGGGGCCCTCGACGGCACCCTGCGCCTCTCCGGCGACGTCGCCGGCAAGGCGCTCACGGGCGACGCGCATGTCGCCCGCCGCACGCCCGACGACTGGTTGCTCGACCGCCTCGCCTTCCGGCTCGGCTCCGTCGCCCTCGACGGCCGCGCCGCCGTCGATGCCCGGACCCTGCTCGGCGAGGGCGCCCTCACCCTCGCGGCCGGCAACCTCGACGACCTCGCGCCCCTCGCCCTGACGCAGATGGCGGGCCGTCTCGACGCCGCCGTCACCCTGTCGCGGGCCGGTGGGCGCCAGGACGCCGCCGTCCGGGCGACCGGGACGTCGCTGCGCTTCGGCGAGACCGGGCTGTCGCGGCTCGAGGCCGACCTGACCGGGCGCGACCTGCTGGCCCGGCCCATCGTCGACGGCCGGGTCAATGCCGACCGGATCGTCGCGGCCGGGCAGAGCCTCGACACGATCCGCCTCGTGGCGGTGGGCGCGCCCAGTGCCAGCGACATCACCCTCACGGCGAAGGCGCGCGGCTTCGACCTCGACGGCGCCGCCCGCCTCGTGCCCGGCGAGCGCACCCGCATCGATCTGGCGCGCTTCTCCGCCGCCCGGGGCGGAGACCGGCTGGCACTGGCCGGCCCCGCCAGCGTGACCCTCGACGGCGGCTCGGCAGCGATCGACAATCTCGTGGTGGCCGCCGGCAGCGGCCGGCTCAGCCTGTCCGGCCGGGTCGGGCAGGCCCTCGACCTCAAGCTCGGCATCCGCGCCCTCCCCCTGGCGCTGGCCCGGATCGCCGCGCCCGGCCTCGCCCTGACCGGCACCCTCGACGGCGAAGCGGACCTGCGCGGCTCCGCCGACCGTCCGGAGGGGCGCTACGCCCTCACGGTCGCCCGCCTCGTCACCCCCGAGACCCGCAAGGCCGGCCTGCCGCCCATCGACGCCCGGGCGAGCGGGACGGTGAGCGACGGCCGCGCCGGCATCGACGGGCGGGTCTCCGCCGGGCGCGGTGCCGAGGTGGCGATCACCGGCTCCCTGCCCGTGGCCCCCGGGGAGGCCCTGGCGGTGAAGCTGCGCGGCACCCTGGATGCGGCGCTCGCCAACAGCCTGCTCAGCGTCGGCGGCCAGCGCGTCGCCGGACGCATCGCCCTCGATGCCGGCGTGACCGGCACCCTGGCCGCCCCGCGGGCCGAGGGCGCCGCCACGCTCACGGGTGGCTCCTTCACCGATCCGCTCCAGGGCATCCGCCTGACCAACGTCGAGGGCCGGGTGACGGGGCGCGGCGACACCCTGGTGGTGGAGCGCCTGACCGCGCAGACCCGCAACGGCGGCACCCTGCGGGGCGACGGCCGCGTGGCGCTGGAGCCCGCCGCCGGCTTCCCGGGCACGCTCCGGCTCACCGCCGAGCGGGCCGAACTCGTCTCGAGCCCGCTGATGACCGCGGTGGCGAGCCTCAACCTCGCCCTGACGGGACCGCTGGCCCGGACCCCGAGGGTCGCCGGCCGGATCGACCTCCTCTCCGTGGACGTCTCGGTGCCGGACCGCCTGCCCGCCACCGTGCAGCCCCTGCCCGAGATCCGCCGGGTGAACACGCCGCCGGAGGTGCGCGCCCGCCTTGCCGCCCGGGCCGACCGTCGCGCCAGGATCGCGGCCCTGGGCAAGCGCGGCAAGGCCGCCCCGCCCTTCGACGCCACCCTGGACATCGCGGTGAACGCCCCGAACCGCATCTTCGTGCGCGGCCGCGGCATCGACGCCGAACTCGGCGGCGCCCTGCGGCTCACGGGCTCGTCGCGCGATCCCGTCGCGACGGGCGATTTCGAGATGCGGCGCGGGCGCCTCAGCGTCGTCGGCCAGCGCCTCGACTTCACCCGGGGCCGCCTCACCTTCGGCGGCGAGATCGCCACCCCGGACCTCGACTTCATCGCCGAGACCAAGGCGGCCGAGGTCACGGCGCGCATCGCCGTGACGGGGCCGGCCAACCAGCCGAGCTTCCTCCTCACCTCCGACCCGAGCCTGCCGCAGGACGAGGTGCTGTCGCGCCTGCTGTTCAAGAAGGCCTCGGGGGGCCTGTCGCCGTTCCAGGCGCTGCAGCTCGCGCAGGCCGTGGCCCAGTTCTCCGGCGGGGCCGGCGGCGTCGACGTGTTCGAGCAGGCGCGCAAGGGCCTCGGGCTCGACAGCCTCGACGTCTCCACCGGCGCCAGTGGCGGGCCGGCGCTCGGCGCCTCGCGCTATCTCAGCGACCGCCTCAGCGTCGGCGTCAAGGCGGGCGCCAAGCCGGCCGACACCGCGGCGACGGTGGATTACGACGTGACCCGGCGGGTCAAGATCCAGGGCGAGGCCGGCAGCGACGGCCGCACCGCCGTGGGCGTCGGGGCCGAGTGGGAATATTGAGGCTCAGCGCGTCAGCCAGAGCGACTGGCCGATGCCGCTCAGCGGCTCGTGGAAATGCGTGACCAGGACGATCGCCCAGAGCATGCCGAGAAGCGTGGTCAGGGCGACGAGGATCACCTCGCCGGAATCGCGCAGCCGCAGGAACCGCCGGGCGGCCTTGGGGGGTTGGGTCTCGCTGCGTGGCCGTGCCATTCCGTCTCCGGGTCGGGCGTGTCGCTCGGGCCGGACGCCGCAAGGCACGGGCCACGGCTTCCGCCGGGCGCCCGCCTCGCGCATCCGTGACTCCCACATCCCGCTGGAAACGCCGTCGTGTCCGCTCCGTCCCTGCTGATCTATCCCGATCCCCGCCTGCGCCGCCCGGCCGAGCCGGTCACCGAATTCGACGACGCCCTGCGGGCCTCGGCCGCGGATCTCGAGGCGGTGATGCTGGCGGTCTCGGCGCTGGGCCTCACCCTGCCGCATATCGGCCGGGCTCAGCGCCTGGTGCTGCTGCGGATGGAGCCCGGCGAGCCGATCACGGCCTATGTCAATCCGGAGATCGTCTGGGCCTCACCCGAGCGCGGCCCGCAGCAGGAGGGCAGCGTCTCCATGCCGGGCGTGATGGACGTGGTCGACCGGGCGGCGCGGGTCCGGGTCCGCTACCGCAGCCTCGACGGCGCCGAGGGCGAGGAGGCGGCGGAAGGGTTCCGCGCGGCCTGCCTCCAGCACGAGATCGACCAGCTCGACGGCATCTTCTGGATCGAGCGCCTGTCCCGCCTGCGCCGGGAGCGCGCGATCAAGCGCTTCGCCAAGTTGCGCCACTCCGGTGGCTGAACGCGCCACCGGCGTGGTGCGGTTTGCGATGCCGCGCGTTATAGCCCGGCGGCCCGCCCGGGCGGCCGCCCCGCCGAGATTCGACCCGATGCCTGCGCTTCGCCCCGCCCTGCTCGCCCTGGCGCTCGCCTGCCCGACGCTTTCTCCTGCCGCGGCGGCCCAGCCGGCTCCGGCCCCGGCGGTCGGATGCCCTTCGCTCGCCAACCTCCGGCTGCTCCTGCGTCAGAGCAAGGACGATGCGGCCGCGGCGGTGGTTCTCCTCGGCGACGACAAGGCCGACCATCTCGGCTGCGCGGCCATCCCCCGCGACACGGTGGCGGGGATCGCCGAGCACCTGACCCTGAACGGCAGCGCCTATGATTGCCTGACCCTGCGGACCACGAGCATCTGCCACTGGGTCGTCGCCGGCACGGCGAAGCCCGTGGAGGCGGGGCCGAAGCCCCGCGCGGGTGACAAGCCGCGGCCCTCCGACAAGCCGGCGCCGGCCGACCGGTCCCCGCCACCCGAGAAGGCACGCCGATGACCCGTCAGCTCCGCCCCGGTCCCCTGGGCGCCGTCCTCCTGGCAACCCTTCTCGGCGCCGCCGCGTCGGCAGGGGTCTTGACGGCAAGGGTCGCGACGGCGAACGCGCAGCCGGCCGAACCGACCGACGTCGTGGCCTGCAAGACCCTGGTCGAGCTGCGGGTCCTGATGGCCCAGGGCGACCGGGCCGCGGCCGAAGCGGCCCTGCCCCAGCATCCGGGCTGCCGCCGGATTTCCCGCGCGCGGATCGGCGCCGCCGAGCACCGCGCCATGGTGGGCGGTGCGCCGTTCGAATGCCTCGGGGTGGCGGGTGAGAGCGCATGCGCCTGGGTGATGCCCTGACGTGCCCTACCGAAGACGAAGGAGAGAGGATGACGAGGATGGGATGGACCGGGCCGGCGCTCGCCGCGGCACTCGCGCTGGCGGCGTCCGGAGCCGCGGCACAGGGCGAATCGACGCCGATCCAGAGTCCGCAGGACGCCGCCTGCCGGAACGAGGCGCGGAGCCGGGTGTTCTCGACGCCCGATCCGAAGGGGCTCGGCCTCTACGCGATCGGCCGGCAGCTCTACTTCGCCTGCATGAAGCGCGCGCAACCCGGACCGCGCCGGCGCGAGCGGGCGCGCGCGTCCTGAAGGACGAAAAGCGCCCTGCGGGGCGCTCAGACGCTGAGCGGCGCGCCGATTCGGGCCCGCAGGACGTGCCGGAGATTCTCGTTGTCGTTGGTGTCCGCGTCGAGGGCGGCCATCAGGCGGAGCAGCCGGCTGATCGGCGTGGTGCGGTCCTGGACCGCCGCGTCGATGAGCGTCCGCAGGGAGGTCGGCTCGCCGACCGGATGCGGTTTCGAGGTCGTCTGGGCCGACTGGAGCATGGTCCGGGGATCCGTGGCGAGATCGAGGGCGTGATCGGGCGCGATCACGGCCGGCCTGCTACGCCATCCCCGGGGCCTCGGCTAGAGTTTTTTGCCATCTATCCATAGCCGGCACGCAATCCTGCTCTGCGTGCGGGAACAAAACGGGATTAAGCGGGAAATGTGTGGATCGCGTCAGATCCCACGCCCTGGTCGCCCGTTTGCCACGGCGGTTGCCCGAATCGACATCGTGCCCCGCGCCGGTCACTTCGCAAGAGGCGACGCGGCGTAGCCGTCGAGGAGATCCTGCGGGTCCTTGTAGATCGCGATGCAGCCGGCCTCGTTGAGACCGGCCTCCGGAAAGCCGCCGCAGAGGACGCCGATGGTCCGCAATCCGGCCTTTCCGGCGGCCTCGGCGTCGTAGGGCGTGTCGCCGATCACGATCGCCTCGGCGGCCGTCAGGGGGGCGAGCGTCTTCAGGGCGGCCTGGAAGATGTCGGGGAAGGGCTTCGAACGCTCGACGTCGTCGGAGCTCACGACGACGTCGGTGAGGTCCTCGATCTGCATCAGCGCCTGATAATGCTCGACCTCCTTTGCCTTGCCCGACGAGGCCAGGGCGACGGTCAGGCCCTCGCGCTTCAGGCGCTCGAACAGGGCCCGCACGCCGGGAAAGGGCTTCACCTTCGGCAGGTAGTCGCGCTTGAACAGGTCCGAGCGGTAGGCCTCGATGGTCTCGCCCTCGCGCGCGATCCGCGCCGCGTCGAGGAAGACCGGGAGGAGCTGGTCGCCGCCCTTGCCGATCTGGCTGCGGGCCGCGTCGTGGCTGACGGTGACGCCGAAATGCGCGAAGGCGTCGACCCAGGCCTGGGCATGCAGGTCGACGCTGTCGAGCAGGGTGCCGTCGATATCGAAGATGGCCGCCCGTACGGTCTTGGTCATCGCGTCGTCCCGAACCGGTTCGGCGCCGGGCCGTGTGCCGACGCTCCGTCGAGCGAACGGATGGCCACCCGGGCTGTTCCGCCCGGATGGCGCGATTCGCCGGTCCGATCAGCGCGGGAAGATCTGCAGGCCGTCATCCGGGAGCAGGTTGCGGGCCGGGCCGCCGGTCTGCTGGCCGCGGCCCTGCTGGTAGTAGGGCAGCTCGGGCCGGCGATCGTTGTCGCCGCCCGAATCGTACTCGTAGGGGCGGCTCCACGGCGCGCGGCCGCCGACGCCGCCGGTGGTGTCGACGTCGATGAGGGCCGGGCCGCCGCGCAAGCCGGCGGGGGACGCCACGGCGCCGATGGGCAGGCCGGCCAGGCCGAGGGCCAGGAGGGTGGCGATCGTCGTCTTCATGGAAGCCTCGCGGGAGGATGCGCGCGGCCGTCCGGACCGCGTGCGCGTGTCGGGGTCTGGCCTGACAACGGTCAAGGTTCCGCTTCGTTCCGGCCCCGCCCGAGGGGGCATGTCCGCGGCGCCGGCCCCTCGCGGTCCGGTTTCGTGGCCGTTTCCCGGACCCAGCGGAAAGCCCGCCCCGCCGGTCCGGCGAAGCGGGCTTGATCTCTTCGTCCGATGGCGGGGCCGGAGCGCTCCGGCCGCGCGCCTCAATGCACGGTGGCGGCGTTCTCGACGGCGCGGGCGCGGGCCGGGGCCCGCGGGGTCTTCGTGGCGGCGGCCTTGCTCACCGGAGCCTTGCTCACAGGAGCCTTGCCTGCCGGCGCCTTGGCCGTCGCCGCCTTGGCCGTCGCGGCCTTGGTGGTGGCGGCCTTGGCCGTCTTCGTCTCGGTGGCGGCCTTCAGCTTGGTCTCGACCTTGGCGCCGGCGCTGCGGCTGCGGCTCGGCTTGGCCTTCAGGCTCTCGGCGAGCACCGCGGCCGGGCTGGCCGACAGGGTGACGTCCGCCGCGGCGGTCTGGATGACCTCGACGCCCATCCGCGACGGGGTCAGGATCTCGTTCTCGGCGCGCAGCCAGTGCGCGTCGGCGTGGCCGTGCAGGCGGCCTTCGTCTTCCCAAATGTAATAGGCGCGCTCGCGCACCTGCTGCTCGAAGGGGGTCATGGTCTCTCCTCGTCCGGTCGGTCCGACGTCCCGGGCGAGGATGAAACCGGATGGTTAAGCGGACGTTAACCGGCCCCGCTCAGCCCTTGGACAGGCGGCGGGCATTGGCCTGCACCGTCCGGCGGTAGCCGGCCACGACACGGGCGGTGGAGCCGCCGGTGGCGATCAGCAGGGCGGCCTCGTTGGCGGCCATGATCTTCTCGGTGATCATGCGGTGGACCTCCGCCTGCGCCGCGGCGCCGCCCGTCGACAGCTTGGCGAGCCGCAGGCCGATGACCTCCTGCGATTCCAGGGCGAGCAGGGTCGCGTCCATGCCGAGCTTCCACCAGGAACCGAACATCAGCATCCACTCTTCAAGACGGTCTCGTTGCGAATCGGGTTCGGCGCGGCGCCGCGGCCCGGCCGCACGGGAACGCGCCCGCGCCGCCGGAGCGTCTGCGGGCGTGCCCGGGTTCAGTCGAACAGGCGGTTCTTCGCGCCGGAGCCGCCCAGGCTGATCTTCTTCGTGCCCGAGCCGCCGAGGCTGATCTTCTTCGGGGGCGCCGCCGCGGGGCTCGGCGTCGCCGGGCGGGCCGGCTTCAGGCGGGACTGGCCGTAGACCACCGAGCCGATCTCGTCGGCGACGCGCACGAGGTCCTCGCGCTCGCAGGCCCGGGCCACCCGCAGGCCGAGCTGGTGCATGTGGCTCTTGCCGTAGAGGTAGACGGCGAGGCGCGCCCGCGTCGTCGTCGACATCGCGTCGAGGATCTCGGGCAGGTCGTCCTCGTCGGCCCGGTAGACCTGGCCCAGGAGTTCGAGGGAGACCGGGCAATCCGGATCGGGAACGGCGCCGCTGGTCGGATGAGACTGCGTCATGGAGCGTCTGCCTGTGCGAGGGGCGGAAGGGAAGCGGCCGCGGGATCGGCCGCGATGGGGGTCGGGCCGTCCGCATCGGCGCGGACGGGAGCGGCCGGGACCGGGGGCGCCGGGGGCCGGAGGGCCACGAGGCAGCCGGTGCAGACCGAGGCGATGGCGATGCGGGAGCGCGCCTCCGCCCGCTGCCAGACCGCCTCGCTGCGGGCGCGCGCCGCCTGGCCGGCGGCCTCGTCGAAGGCGCCGCCCCCGCCGAGGCCGGGCGTCGGCTCGGCGCCGGGACGGATGCGGATGAACAGCGGTTCCTGCGCGGCGGCCGGGGCCGCCGCGAGAACCCCGATCGTCGGGACCCCGATAGCAGCAGCGAGGGCGACGAGGCTACCGGCGATCGCGAGGGGCAAGCGCAGGATTGCGGGGATCAGACGGTGCATCGGCTCCTCGAGCGGGCGCCCACGATGGGATCGGTCACGTCCTGTGCCATCGTTCGGCCGAACAGGGTTAACGTTGTCTGAAGCGAACCGGATGCCGCAGCGGCAGCGCGTCCGCTCGACCCTCCGCGGTCGCGCGGCCTAACAGGACGCCATGGAACCCAACGTCTACCTCCTGATGGCCGCAGCCCTCCTGTATTCCGGCTACATGGTGATCGCCATGCGCTCCTGAGCGCACCGGGAACCTGACCTGCGCGAACGACCCTAGCGGCGCTCGTCGCGCTCGATCACCGCGCAGGCGGTCACGGGCGCGTCGCGCGGCCCCGAGAGCGAGCAGGTGACGAGCGCCGTCCCGGCATCGACGTTGCTGTGCCGCGTCGTCGCCGCGGCGGTGAGCGCCGTCCGCCCCGCCTGCGTCAGCACGTCCGCGGCGATGCCCGTGACGGCGTGGCCGGCCCGTCCGAACAGCTCGAAATAGCCGGGCGGCAGCGGCGCGCCCCGGAACTGCGTGCCGGTGGCCGAGAGCTCGCCGCAGGCGAGCGTCATCCCGATCCCGTCCAGGGCGCTGAACTCCGCGAAATCCGCCGTCCGCTTGACCAGGGTCGCCCCGGTCCCGGCCGTGACCCGGTCGATGAGCTCGCCGCAGGAATCCGCCGCGGCGGGCCCGGCGAGGGCGAGGGCGAGGGTCGTGGCCAGGGCGAGGGTCGTGGCCAGGGCGAGGAGGAGTGCGCGCATGCCCCTCACCTAAGGGCGTGCGCGCGGTTGTCGAGCCGCGCTAGAGCCGCTTGCGCGGCGGGCGCGGACGCCGGAACACGCCGACCATCTCGAGATGGCCCGAATAGGCGAACTGGTCGACCGGGATCACCCGCTCCAGGGTGTAGCCGCCCGCCACCAGGGTGGCGGCGTCCCGGGCGAAGGTGCCGGTGTCGCAGGCGACCCCGATCACCAGCGGCACCTTGGATTCGGCGATCCGGGCCGCCTGGGCCCCGGCTCCGGCCCGCGGTGGATCGAAGACCGCGGCGTCGTAGGCGTCGAGTTCGAGGGGCAGGAGCGGGCGCCGGAACAGGTCGCGGCGCTCGGTGGTGACCCGGCGCAGGCCCGGCACGGCGCGCACCGCCCGGTCGAGGCTGGCGAGGGCGGCGGCCTCCCCCTCGACCGCGTGGACGTCGCGGGTGCGGGCCATGGCGAGGGTGAACGGGCCGCTGCCGGAGAACAGGTCGACCACCCGCTTCACCTTCTTGTCGAGCGCGCCCAGGACGGCCTCGGTCAGCACCGCCTCGCCCGCCGCCGTGGCCTGCAGGAAGCCGCCGGCGGGCGGCACCAGGCGCAGGCCCGAGCTGGTGACGGCCGGCGCCCGGCGCTCCACCAGCACCTCCCCGTGCAGCGACAGGCGGGCGAGGTCGAGGTCGCCGGCCAGGCGCACCAGGACGGCCCGCACGCCCTCGGCCGCGGGGCCGTGCCCGCGGATGTCGACGTCGAGGCCGGCCTCGGTGGCTGTGAAGGCGACGTCGAGGGGCTTGCGGCCGTGCCCGAGGGGCGCGCTCAGGGCGACCGCCGCCTGCGGCGCCCGGTGCAGCGCCGGCACGGTGATCGGGCAATGGTCGATGGCCACGAGGTCGTGGCTGCGCGCCGCCATCAGGCCGGCCTGCGCGATCCCCTCCACCGCCCGCACGTGCAGGGTGAGGCGCCGGCGCCCCTCCCCGCGGGCATCGACCAGCGGCTCCGGCACGGTGCCGAGCCCGGCATGGGACAGGGCCTGGACGAGGTGGTCGCGCTTCCAGACCGCATAGGGCTCGGGCGCCAGGTGCTGCACGGCGCAGCCGCCGCAGGTCCCGAAATACGGGCAGAACGGCGTGATCCGGTCCGGCGAGGCCCGCTCCACGGCCACGAGCGTGCCCCGCGTGCCGGCCCGGACGATCGTGACGCGCTCGCCCGGGAGGGCGAGGGCGACGGCGGTGCCGTCCTCGGCGAGCCCGTCGCCGCGGGCGCCGAGGCGGCGGATCTCCAGGGTGTCGGTCGGCGGCTGAAATTCGGTCATGACGGGGGGTCCAGGCGAGCCCCGATCAGGAACTCGCGATTGCCGTCGCCGCCGGCGACAGGTGACGGGATCAGTCCGAGGGTCCGCAGGCCCGCGGCCGCGACGGCGTCGCGGATCTCGGCGCAGACCGCCTCGTGGATCGCCGGATCGCGCACGATGCCGCCGCGTCCGACCCGGGCTCGCCCGGCCTCGAATTGCGGCTTGATCAGCGCGGCGAGGCCGGCGCCGGGGGCGAGCAGCGGCAGGACCGCCGGCAGGATCAGCCGGAGCGAGATGAAGCTCACGTCGATGGCGCAGAGCTCGGGCGCGCGCGGGATCGCCGCGCGGTCGAGGCCGCGGGCATCCGTTCCCTCCAGGCTGGTGACGCGCGGATCGGCCCGCAGGGAGGCGTGGAGCTGATCGCGCCCGACATCGACCGCGTAGACATGGGTGGCGCCCCGGCTCAGCAGGAGGTCGGTGAATCCGCCGGTCGAGGCGCCGACGTCGAGGCAGACCCGGCCGGCCGCGTCGAACCCGAAGGCGTCGAGGGCGGCTTCGAGCTTCAGCGCGCCGCGCGAGACGAAGGGGTGCGGGGCGGTGGCGTCGAGGCGCGCGTCGCGGGGGATCAGGTCGGAGGCCCGCGCCACCGGCTGGTCGTCGGCCCGGACGAGCCCCGCCGCGATGGCGGCCTGCGCCCGGGCGCGGCTCTCGAAGAGACCCCGCTCCACCAGCAGGCGGTCGGCCCTCAGCCGCTCCCGATTCATCACGACGCCCGACATGTCCCCGATCGACCGGCCCCCGGGCCGGTCCCTCCCGCTACACCACTCGACGCGAGGGGCGAACCGAAATCGTGACGATTTCAGTCGCGCGGCCGGTGCGCCCTGCTCCATAACCATCGGCGGCCACGGCTGATTCCTCGCGGAACGGTTGCGCCGGGCCGGGCTTGTCCCGGTCGTGAAAGGGTCCGCAGGGTCCGTCGCGCAAGACGGACCGGGGCCGAAACTTGGGACAGACCATGGCCGCGCCGCGTGAGATCGAGTTGAAGCTGGAATGCGAGGGCGGCGACCTCGCCGAGCTGGGCCGCCACCCCTTCCTGCAGGCGGAGGCCCCCGAGACCTCCCACCTTCTCGCCTCGACCTACTACGACACCGCGGACGGCGACCTGCGCAAGGCCGGCCTGACCCTGCGGGTCCGCCGCGACGGCGACGCCTTCATCCAGACCGTGAAGGCCGCCGCCACCGCGCCGGGCCTGTTCGACCGCTCGGAATGGGAAGCCCCCGTGGCCGGCGACGCCCCCGACCTCGCGCCCCTGGCCGAGACCCCGGTGCCGGGCGTGCTCGACGCCGCCGGGACGCCCGACCTCGCCCCGGCCTTCGCCACCCTGGTGCAGCGGCGCGCCCGCGCGGTGCGCTACGGCGCCTCGCTGATCGAGGCGGCCTTCGACGAGGGCCGGATCGAGACCCCGAACGGCGACGCGCCCCTCTGGGAGCTGGAGCTCGAACTCAAGGAGGGCCGGCCCGAGGACCTGTTCACCCTGGCCCAGGCGCTGGCCGAGACCGTGCCCCTCCGCCTCGGCGCCCTGAGCAAGTCGGCGCGCGGCTTCAGTCTCCTCGACGGGACCCTGCGCCGCCCGAGCAAGGCGCGCCCCGTACATCTCGCCGAGGACGCGAGCGCCGGCGACGCGTTCCGGGCCATCGCCTTCGCCTGCCTCGCGCATCTGCGCCTCAACGAGGACGTCTTCCTGCACACCCGGGACGTGGAGGCCCTGCACCAGCTGCGCGTCGCCCTGCGCCGCCTGCGCTCGGCCTTCACCCTGTTCAAGCCCGTCCTGGCCCAGGATGCGGCCGCCGCTACCCTGCGCGAGGAGATCAAGCGCATCACCGAGCCCTTCGGCCATGCCCGGAACCTCGACGTGTTCCTGGCCGAGACGCTGCCGGCGGAGATGGCGAAGCGGCCCGACGAAGCCGGCCTCCACGACCTGCGCGAGCGCCTGGAAGCCGAGCGGGTCCGCGCCCATGACGGCGTGCTCGCCACCTTGGAATCGCAGGAATGGCGCGGCCTGATCCTCGACGTCGCCGCCTGGCTGGAGACGGGCGCCTGGCGGACCGGGCCGGCGGCCCCGGACCGCGACGCGCCGGCGGCCGACTTCGCCGCCCAGGTCCTCGACAAGGCCCTGCGCCGCATCCGCAAGCGCGGCCGCCACCTCGACCGGCTGGAGGCCGAGGAGCGCCACCGGGTCCGTATCGAGGCCAAGAAGCTGCGCTACGGGGCGGAGTTCTTCGCGAGCCTCTACACCGAGAAGAAGCTGCGCAAGCGCCACAAGGCCTTCGTCTCGGCCCTGTCCGACCTGCAGGATCACCTCGGCACCCTCAACGACCAGGCGACCGCCCACACGGTGCTGGCCGGCCTGGTGGCGGTGCCCGACCCCCAGGAGATGCCGGGCGAGACCGCCTTCGCGGCGGGCCTCGCCGCCGGCGACAACGAGGCCGACGGCCGCAAGCTCCTCAAGGCGGCGGCCGAGGCCCATGCCGAGCTCGTCGAGGTCAAGCCGTTCTGGCGCTGAGGCCGGCGCGCGGAATCCCCGGCTGGAGAATCCCGGGCCGCGGGCGCCTCAGCCGCGGGGGCTGAGGGCGTAGAGGGTGATCGCGGCGGCGTTCGAGACGTTGATGCTGCGAATCTCGCCGCTGAACGGGATGCGGGCCAGCACGTCGCAATTGTCGCGGGTGCGCTGGCGCAGGCCCTTGCCCTCGGCGCCGAGCACGATCACCGCCGGACGCTTCGGACCGATGCTGTCCAGCGCGGTCTCGGCCTCGGAATCGAGCCCGATCCGGGTGAAGCCGCGCTTGCCGAGATCGACCAGGGCGTCGGACAGGTTGCGCACCACGATCAGCGGCACGTGCTCCAGCCCGCCGGAGGCGGATTTCGCCAGCACGCCGGTGGCGTTGGGCGAGTGGCGCGCGGTGGTGATGATGCCGGCGACGCCGAAGGCCGCGGCGGTGCGCACGATGGCGCCGACATTGTGCGGATCGGTGATCTGGTCGAGGGCGAGGAGCAGGACGTCGTCGCCCAGCTCGTCGAGGTCCGGCCCCGGCAGCGGATCGGCTTCGAGGTAGAGCCCCTGGTGGACGGCGTCCGGCCCGAGCAGCGCGTTGATGGCGCTCGGGCGCACCAGCTCGGGATCGATCCGCAGCGTCCCGATCTCCTCGGTGAGCCGGATCATGGCGTTCTCGGTGGCGAGCAGGCGGTGCAGCTTGCGGCCGTCGTTGGCCAGCGCCTGCGCCACCGGATGCCAGCCGTAAAGCACGACGTGGTCGCCGGAGGCCGCCGCGACGCTCGCCGCGCCGCGCTGGTTCTGCGGAGGGCCGCGCCGAAAGGGACCGCGCGAGAAGCCGGGCTTGTTCGTCCGCGGCCCCGGCGGGCCGTCACGTCGCGTCGTCATGCAGTCAGGTCCGCTCTCCGGCCGCCGATCCAGGATGCGGGCCGCGCCTCCCCCGACAAACCGGCCGGGGCCCCGTTCGTCAAGCCGCAAACGCGCGGCGATTCCCCCGTTGCCCCCGCGCCCGAAGCCGCATATAGAACCGCTCACCGCAGCGGCGCCCTTCGTCTAGCGGTCCAGGACGTCTTCATACCCCTCCCATTCTACCACGTGTGTAGGTTCCGAGGGTTAGGGTTGGTCGGTCTACCAAGGCCTGCCATCGAAGGATGTCCCCGGGTTCGAACGGGCTGTTGACCACTGGGCTGAGCGAACGTAAAAACTCGCGACAGCACCTAACGCGCCTATCGTCTATCGGTTAGGACAGGTCCCTTTCAAGGATCAGAGCGGGGTTCGACTCCCCGTAGGCGCGCCAACACAGTATAGCGTTTGTTGGCCAGTGTCCTAGGGCGCATTCCAGTCTTGGACCGCCGGTGGCGAGACGAAAATTGTTCCTGCCTGAAGATGGGTTCGACCTCACTCGGGCAAGCCATGACCTTCCAGAATCAGAATACGTCTCGCCAGATCATCTGAGGCCGACCCCTTCACCGTCAGCCCTCGTCGCTGCGCATGATCGTGTCGAGCACCGCCAAGAAGCTTGGGTCTGAGAGCGATCGACCGTCCATCGTTTCCACGGACCCGTCCGCCGCATCCCGGAGGGGCCTGGCCCTCATGGGTCTCGCATCGATAACGTCCCTCACCGCCCCCCTTGAAGAGCATGTCGGCGCCCGGCCTGATCCGGTGCCGGTGGGAACGGCGGTGAAGCATGGGCCGGGCCGCCTCGCGCTCGCCGTCGCGGCCCGGCCCCGGCGGCTCGCCCGAACCGTCCTCCTCCCGAAAGCTCTTCATCGCGGCCCAGGCCGCGATCCGCGTGCCCTCGACCGAGACGTGGTCGCTCGACGGAAGCCGCTCGACCGCCACCAGCCGACGCCCGCCAGCAGCGCGGCGTCGGCGAGGAAGGCCAGGGCGGCCGTGGCGGCGGTGCCCTGGAGCATCGCCACGGTGTTCTGGTTCTGCAGGCCGGCCACGATGGGCGTGCCGAGGGTCGAGGCGCCGGCCAGCGCCCCGACGGCCGCCGTGGCGATGGCCAGCACCAGGGCGGTGCGCAGGGTCTCGACGATGTCGGGGGCGGCGAGCGGCAGTTCGATCCGCCACAGGATCTGCAGGTGGGTGAGGCCGATGGCGCGGCCCGCCTCGCGGACCTCCGGGGCCACGCCCGCCAGGGCGCCGGCCGTCCCGCGCAGCACCGGCATGATGCCGTAGGCGACCAGGGCCAGCAGCGTCGGCGGGCCGCCGAAGCCGAGAACCGGAAGCGCCAGGGCCACCACGACCACCGGCGGCACCGCCTGCGCGGCGGCCGCGAGCCCGTCGATCGCCGGCCGCCAGGGCGCGGCGAAGCCGCGTGTCACCAGGATGCCGAGGCCGATCCCGAGGGCCGCCACGAGGGCGAGGCCGGTTCCGGCGAGGACGAGGTGCGCGCCCGTCAGGTCGAGGAGGCGCTCCACCGCCAGGGGGCGGCGGGCGGCCTCCCCCAGGGCCTCGGCGATCCGGCTCGCGACGGCCGGGTGGCTGGCGCCGGCCAGGGCGAGGCCCGTCAGCGCGAAGCCGAGGGCGGGCGGACACCGGAAGCGGCTCATCGCGCGGGTCTCATGCGTGCCACCGCCGCCGCGCGGCCGCCTCGAGCCGTCCGAGGCCGCGCTCCGCCAGGAGGGAGAGCATCACCACGGGGATCGCCCCGAGGAGGATCAGGTCCGGGGCGAACTGCGCCATGCCGTCGAAGACGATGCGCCCGAGCCCGCCGGCCCCGACCAGCGCGCCGAGGGTGGCGAGGCCGAGACCCTGTACGGCGGCGACCCGGACGGCGCCGACCAGGATCGGCGCCCCGATGGGCAGGCGAATCCGGGCCAGGATCTGCCGGCGCGAGAGGCCCAGGGCCTCGGCGGCCTGGAGGGTGTCGGCGTCCGGCGCCCGCAGGGCCAGGGCGAGGCCGCGCCAGAGCGGTAGCGCCAGGTAGGCGGCGATGGCGACGATGGCGGGCACGGGGCCGAGGGCCGAGAGGCCGAGGTCGCGCAGGGCCGGGACGGCGCGCAGCACGCCCGCCATGGCGGCGACCATCGCCCCCAGGAGGGCGACGGCGGGCACGACCTGGACTCCGCCGAGGACCAGGGCCACCGGCCCCTGCCCGCCCCGCGGCAGCGACAGCCCGACCGCCAGGAGGGCGGCGAGGAGGAGTGGGGCCCCGGCGAGGCCGAGATGCTCCCAGATCGCCGCATTCACCGTCTCGCGCCGGGCGGCATACTCGACCGCCAGCGAGAGGGCGTCGAAGGCTCCCGAACGGCCCGGGATCACCAGGGCGAGGCCGAGAAGCAGAAGGACGGCGAGGCCGAGGCCGGGCACCCGGGCGCGCCGGACCGCGAGACCGAGCGCCCCGCCGAGGAGGGCGAGGCTGAGCCAGCTTCCCGCGCCGAGGCTCGCCCGGGCCGCCGGGGGCAGGTCGGCGAGGGCCAGGGCGGCGCCGCTCCCGAGGCCCAGTCCGAGGAGGAGCAGGGCGAGGACGAGCACCAGCGCGGCCGCCGCGGCGCCGGCCCGCCCGCGCGTCGCCGCGACGAGGGCGATGGCGCCCGCGCTCGCCGCGAGCCCGAGGGCGCCCGTCGCCCCGAGGGCCGCGAGACCGGTGACCGGATGCCCGAGGGCGAGCCGGTTCTCGGCGACGCTCAGGAGCGGGCTCCGCAGCGCGGCGCCGAGCAGGGCACCGAACCAGGCCAGAGCACCGAACCAAGCGAGGGCGGCGAGGCGCGGGGCAGCGCTTGGCCGGCGCGTCCCGTCCGGTCGGGGATCGTCCGTCACGGCAGCAATCCGTTCTCGGAGAGGTAGCGGTCGGCCACCGCCTCGGCGACCGCGCCCTCCACGGTGATGCGGGCGTTGAGCCGCCGCAGGGTCTCGGCGTCGAGGCGGGCGAAGACGCGGTCCAGGGCCGGGGCGATCCCGGGGTGGCGGGCGAGGTCGGCCTGCCGGATCACGGGCGCGACCTCGTAGACGATCTGGGCGCCCAGGGGATCGCTCATCACGGCGAGGTCGAGGGCCGCGAGCGCCCCGTCGGTCCCGTAGACCATGCCGGCATTGACGCCGCTGATGCCCTGCGCCGCCGCCCGCGCGGTCACCGAGGTGTCGCCGCCGGGCAGGCTGATGATCCGGTCGAGGGGCAGGGTGAAGCCGTAGGCCGCCTCGAAGGCCGGCAGGGCCGCCGGACTCTCCACGAACTCGGTGGAGGCGGCGAGTTTGATCAGGCCGCCGCGGACCGCGCCGGCGAAGTCGCTCATCGTCGCGAGGCCGTGCCCCCGCGCCAGGGCGCCGTTGACCGCGATCAGCCAGGTGTTGTTGGCGGGCGCCCGCCTCAGCCAGACCAGGCCGCGCCCGGCATCGAGCCGCCGGATCGTGTCGTAGGCGCCCTGCGGGGACTTCCAGACCGGATCGGTCTCGGTGCCCGAGAAGAAGGCGCCGTTGCCCGTATATTCCGGATAGATCGCGATCTCGCCCGAGAGCAGGCTGTTGCGGACGATCAGGGTCGGGCCGAGCCCGAGCTTGCGTAGGACCGGCAGGCCGAGGCGCTCCAGGACCCGGGCGATCATCGCGCCGGTGAGGGCCCCCTCGGTGTCGCTCTTCGAGGCCACCACCAGGGGCGCGGCCGCCCGGACCGGACGCGCCACGGCGGCCCCGGCGAGGCCGAGCCAGGCGAGCGCGTCGCGACGCGTTCGATGCCGCACCGAGAGCGTTCGATTTAACATAGGTTGTTGGTGCGGGACGCCGCCGCTGCCTACCGGTGGGTGTCGGCGACGCGGAAATGTTTCAGACCGTAACATTGCGTGCGTCCCGACGGCCTCTGGCGAGCGTCAGGCGCTTGACACGCCCCCCGGAACGGGCGACGGCTCGCTCTGTGCCGGGCCGGTCTGAGGGCCTCGCGGTCTCGCCCGGACGACGGATCGTCCGCGCGTCCCGGGGTCGATCGCACACGGTGGGAGCGAACACCTGAGCATCTTCTCCGGAAGGTGTTTCAGAATTCCGAACGGATCGAAGGGAAGAAGCCCCGGCGTGAGTGCTCAAGTGGACGAAGACCTTCTCAACGGGGCTCGCGTGCTTGTCGTCGAGGACGAAGCCGCGATCTCGATGCTGCTCGAGGACATGCTGCTCGATTTCGGCTGCACCGTGGTCGGGCCGGCCGCGCGCCTGTCGACCGCGCTCGAGATGGCGCAGAACGAGAGTTTCGAGGTCGCCATCCTCGACGTCAACGTCGCGGGCGAGCCGATCTATCCGGTGGCCGAGGCCATCGTGAAGCGCAACCTGCCGATCGTGTTCTCGACGGGCTATGGCGGCGCCGGCATCCGCGAGCCGTTCCGGGAGCGGCCGGTGGTGCAGAAGCCCTTCAGCCAGGCCGATCTCAAGCGGACGCTGCTCGCCGCGGTGGCCGCCGCGCGCGCCTGACGTCATCGGATCGGAAAGGCGTCGGCCACGTGCCGGGGCCAGGCCCGGGGCGAGACGAAGACCGCGTCCGCCCGGAACGTCGCCGCGTCGGTGGCCGGATGGCGGCTGATCCAGGCCCGGGCGGCGCGCGAGAAGCGCGCGACCTTGCGGGCGTCGATGGCGCCCTGCGCCGCCTCCAGCGTTCCGCGCGCCTTCACCTCCACGAACGCGATCACCGTCCCGCGCCGGACGATCAGGTCGATCTCGCCCCCCGCCGCCCGGAAGCGCGCGCCGAGGGGGCGGTAGCCCTTCAGCATCAGGGCCAGGAGCGCGACGGTCTCGGCCGTGCGGCCGCGGCGCTCGATGCTGCGCCGGCGCTCGGCCGCGGGGCCCTCAGCCCGCATCGTCGCGCCGGGCGAGGGCGAGGGCGCGGGCGTAGACCGTGCGGCGGGGCTGTCCGGTCTCCTCCGCCACCAGGGTCGCCGCATCCTTGATCGAGTGCCGCGCGAGCGCCGCCGTCAGGGCCGCGTCGAGGCCCGCATCGGTCTCGGCCTCGTCGGGGGCTTCGTCCTGCGTGCCGATGATCACCACCACTTCGCCCTTGGGAGCGCCCTCCTCCGCGTAGAGGCCGGCGAGATCGCCGAGGCTGCCGCGCCGGATGGTCTCGTAGAGCTTGGTCAATTCGCGGGCGACCGCGGCCGGGCGCGTCGGCCCCAGGACCTCGACGGCGTCCACCAGCATCTCGGGCAGGCGATGGGGGGATTCGAACAGCACGAGGGTGCCGGGGATGCGCCCCAGCGCCTCCAGGCGGTTGCGCCGGGCGCCGGATTTCGCCGGCAGGAAGCCCTCGAAGAAGAACCGGTCGGTGGGCAGGCCCGCGGCCACGATAGCGGTCATCACCGCCGAGGGGCCCGGGATGGGGGTGACGCTGAGGCCGGCCTCGATCGCGGCCTGCACGAGCTTGAAACCCGGATCGGAGACCAGGGGCGTGCCGGCGTCGGAGACCAGCGCCAGGGCCTCGCCGGCCTGCATCCGGGCGACCATCCGCTCGCGCACCGCCGCGTTGGAATGTTCGTGATAGGCCACCAGCGGCGTGGTGATCCCGTAATGCATCAGCAGCGTGCGGGTGACCCGGGTATCCTCGGCCAGCACCGCATCGGCCGCGGCCAGCGTCGCCAGGGCGCGGAACGAGACGTCCTTGAGGTTTCCGATGGGGGTCGCGACCACGTGCAGACCGGGCTCGATCGCCTCCGCCTCGGCGGCGAGGCCGAAGGCCGTGAAGGTGGCGGGCGGGCGGGTGCCGGGTCCCGTGGCGGCCGGGTCGCGCCGCCGCCGGGTCCGGGTGTCGATCTTCTGGGTCATGGCCGGACCTTGCCACGATCGGCCCCTCCTGCGGAATGCGTGGCGGGGCGTCGGCTCACATTTACTTTTGGCTCCTAGACTGCAAGCGTGGGTCGTCAGCCGGCGACAGGGGGCCACCGATGACGCGCGCGAACAGGCTCAAATCCGGGCTGGTCGGGATCTCGACCCTGCTCCTGCTCGCGGCCTGCGTCGGCGGTCCGGATGGCGGCGGCCGCTTCTCGAACCGGGTGCCCCCGCCCCAGGCCGAGGGCCCGGCCATCGACGCGCCGGTCCTCGCCGCCGGAGGACGGATCGGCACCGGATCGGTGAAGGTCGCCCTGGTGGTGCCGCTCACCGGACCGGGCTCGACGGTGGGCATGGCGATGCGCAACGCCGCCGAACTCGCCATCGAGGACTTCCAGAAGCCCGACCTCCAGATCCTGGTGAAGGATGACCGCGGTGCGCCGGACGGGGCGCGCGAAGCCGCGCAGGCCGCCGTGGCGGACGGGGCCGAGATCGTGCTCGGCCCGCTCTTCGCCGCCAACGTCCAGGCGGCGGCCGGCGTGGCGCGGACGGCGGGCAAGCCCCTGATCGCCTTCTCGACCGATGCCGGCGTGGCCGCGCGCGGCACCTACCTCCTCAGCTTCCTGCCCCAGGCGGAGGTCGACCGCGTGGTCGACGAATCCGTGGCCGCCGGACGCAAGTCCTTCGCGGCGATGATCCCGGAATCGAGCTACGGCAACGCCGTCGAGGCCCAGTTCCGCGAGGCCCTGGCCCGCAGGGGCGCGCGCCTCGTGGCGATCGAGCGCTATCCCGTCGGCAATCCGGGCCCCGCCATCGCGCGCCTCGGCGGGCTGATCACCGGGCCGGCGGCCCAGGCCGACGCGCTGTTCCTGCCCGATACGCCGGACGGCCTCGCCGCCGTCGCCCCGGCCCTGACCAAGGCCGGATTCAGCCCCGGCCGGGTCCGGCCGATCGGCACCGCCGTCTGGAACGATCCCCGCGTGTTCGCGCTGCCGGCCCTCCAGGGCGGCTGGTTCGCGGCGCCGGACGCGGCCGGCTTCAACGGCTTCTCGCAGCGCTATCAGGCGCGCTTCGGCGCGGTGCCGCCGCGGGTCGCCACCCTGGCCTACGACGCGGTCTCGCTGATGGCGGCCCTGTCCCGCCAGTTCGGTTCGCAGCGCTTCGCCGACACGACGCTGACCAACCCGTCGGGCTTCTCCGGCGTGGACGGCACCTTCCGGTTCCGGCCGGACGGCCCGAGCGACCGGGCCCTGGCGGTCTACGAGATCCGCTCCGGCGCGCCGGCCATCGTCAGCCCGGCGCCCCGCACCCTCGGTCCCTCGGGGACCTGATCAGGCGTCAAGATCAGGCGGCAAGATCAAGCGGCAAGTTCAAGCGACAAGTGCCGCCACCACGGCGTTGAGCACCGGCGCGCCGGCGGGCGTCGCCGCGATGCGGCCGTCGGGGCGGCGGGCGATCAGCCCCTCGGCGACGAGATCGTCGATCCGGCCGGGCTCGAGGGAACGGCCCTTCAGGGCCGCGTAGCGCCGCGGATCGATGCCCTCGCGTAGCCGCAGGCCCATCATCAGGAATTCGTCGCCCTGGTCGGAGGCGGCCAGCGACTCGGTCTCCACGATGCCGTGTCCCTCCGCCTCCACCCGGGCGAGCCAGGCTTCCGGCGCCCGCTCGGTGACGGTGCCGAGGCGCCCCGCCGCGCCGACGAGGCGGCCATGGGCGCCCGGGCCGATGCCGGCATATTCGCCGTAGCGCCAGTACAGCAGGTTGTGCCGCGATTCCGCGCCCGGCCGGGCATGGTTCGAGATCTCGTAGGCCGGCAGGCCGGCCCGGTCGCAGACCTCCTGCGTCACGTCGTAGAGGGCGCGCGCGGCATCGTCGTCGGGCGGCACCAGCTTGCCGGCGGCGGCGAGGCCGTAGAACGGCGTGCCCGGCTCGATGGTGAGCTGGTAGAGCGACAGGTGCTCGGCCGCCCGGGCGATGGCGCCCTCGAGCTCCGCCCGCCAGGCCGCCGGGCTCTGGTCGGGGCGCGCGTAGATCAGGTCGAAGGAGTAGCGCTCGAAATGCGCCGCCGCGACCCGCACCGCCGCCATGGCTTCGGCCGCGCTGTGCAGGCGACCGAGCTGCTTGAGCGAGGCGTCGTCCATGGCCTGGACGCCGAGGGAGACGCGGTTGACGCCGGCGGCCCGGTAGCCGCGGAAACGGTCGGCCTCGACGCTGGTGGGGTTGGCCTCCAGGGTGATCTCGACGCCGGGCGCGACGCTCCAGGCCTGCCCGACGGCCTCGATCAGGCCCGCCACCGTGGCGGGCTGCATCAGCGAGGGGGTGCCGCCGCCGAGGAAGACGCTGGACACGGTGCGACCCGGCGTGCGCGCGGCCACGTGGGCGATCTCCGCCCGGAAGGCCGCGAGGAACCGGCCCTCGTCCACGGGGGCGTGGCGCACGTGGCTGTTGAAGTCGCAATAGGGGCACTTCGCGGCACAGAAGGGCCAGTGCAGGTAGACCCCGAAGCCCGCGTCGCGGGTCGGGTGGTCCGGGCCGGTCGGTTCGGTCATGGCGCGGATGTGCGCGCGGGACCGCCGTTTGGCAATCCCGGCGCCGGTCTCAGGGACGCCGCAGGCAGGTCCGCGCCAGGAGCACGAAGGCGCGGGCGCGGTGCGAGAGGGCGTTGCCGGTCTGCCAGTCGACGCCGTGCTTCTCCTCCGAGGAGATCTCGCCGAAGGTGCGGTCGTAGCCGTCGGGCAGGAACATCGGGTCGTAGCCGAAGCCGCTCGCGCCGCGCGGCGGCACCAGCTCGCCGAAGACCCGGCCCTCGAAGGTCTCGGTGTGGCCGTCCGGCCAGGCGATCACCAGGGCGGAGACGAAGTGCGCCCGCCGGGTGGTGGCGCCGCGCCTGTCGAGCTCGTCGGCGATGCGCGCCATGGCGCCGGAAAAATCCTTGGACGGGCCGGCCCAGCGCGCCGAGAACAGCCCCGGCGCCCCGTCGAGCGCGTTGACGCAGAGCCCGGAATCATCGGCGAAGGCCGGCAGGCCGGAGGCCGTCGCGGCGGCGCGCGCCTTGATGGCGGCGTTCTCGGCGAACATCGTGCCGGTCTCCTCGGGCTCGGGCAGGCCGAGTTCGCCCGCCGAGACCGCCTCGACGCCGAAGGGCGCCAGCAATTCGCGCATCTCCACGAGCTTGCCGGCATTGTGGGTCGCGATGACGACGCGGCCGGTGAGGATGCGATGCTGGCTCATGCGGCGACTCCCGGCGCGATGGCCTGCTTCTGGAGGGCGACGAGGGACTGGATGCCGCCCTTGGCGAGGCGCATCAGCTCGAACAGCTCCTCCTCCGAGAACGGCTTGCCCTCGGCGGTGCCCTGGACCTCGACGAGGCCGCCGGTGCCCGTGATGACGAAGTTGGCGTCGGTCTCGGCGCCCGAATCCTCGGCGTAGTCGAGGTCGAGGACGGGCTTGCCCTTGTAGATGCCGCAGGAGACCGCGGCGACGTGGTCGCGCAGGGGGTCGACCGAGATGATCGAGCGGCCGCGCATCCAGGTGAAGCAGTCGTGCAGGGCGACCCAGGCTCCGGTAATCGCGGCGGTGCGGGTGCCGCCATCGGCCTGGATCACGTCGCAATCGACGGTGATCTGGCGCTCGCCGATGGCCGGAAGGTTGGTGACGGCGCGCAGCGACCGGCCGATCAGGCGCTGGATCTCCTGGGTCCGCCCGGAGGGCTTGCCGGAATTCACCTCGCGCCGGGTGCGCTCGTGGGTCGCGCGGGGCAGCATGGCGTATTCCGCCGTCACCCAGCCCTTGCCGGACCCCCGCAGCCAGCCGGGGCCGCGCTCCTCCAGGGTGGCCGTGCAGAGCACCTTGGTGTCGCCGAAGCTGACGAGGCACGAGCCCTCCGCGTGGCGGGAGACGGCGCGCTCCAGGGTGACGTTGCGCAGTTCGTCGGTCGCGCGCTTCGAGGGCCGCATGCCGCTCTCCTTCCGAGTGTGATGGAGAGCGGCTTTACGGTTTGGGCCGCCGCCCGGCAAGCAAGGCCGGACGGAGCGGATCTCGTTCACGGTGCGCCGCGGCTGCGCCCGGACGGCTCAGTAGCGGTAGCGGCGATGACCGAAATGGTGGCCGTGGTGCCGGCCGTAATGGTGGCCGAAATGCCGGTGGTGACGATGGCCGAAGTGCCGGCCGCGGTGGTGATGGTGCCGGAAGCCGCGGCCGTGATGGCGCCAGTGGCCTCCGCCGTACTGGACCTCGGTGACGGCGGCCGCCGGGCCGGCGACCTCGGCCGAGACGATAGCGGGGGCGGCCTGGGCGCCCCGCGGCGCGCCGAACAGCATCGCACCGACCATCGCCAGGACGATGGCGAGGGACTTGATCAGGCCGGATCGAGCGGTGGGTCTCATGAGATGGTCACTCCTTCGTGCGATGCGCGCCGCCTGGGCGTCGGCGAGGTCCCGTCGCCGGCCCGGCCGCGCGGCCGGGTTCGACGATGGGCCTGAGCAACGCACGAACCCGGCGGAACGCCTCACACGGCCAAGCTGTTTCTTCGGCGTCCCCCCGGGATCGGCCGCGGGACGCATTGTGTAAAGCACTGGAGACCGTCACACTCTCCGCCTCAGGAATGGATCGTGACAGAGCCCTCCCACCCCTTCTCGACCTCGCAGCAGATGCAGGTGCTCAGCGCGCTGAACGAACGCTCGCGCGAGATCTTCCGCCAGATCGTCGAGAGCTACCTCACGACCGGCGAGCCGGTGGGCTCGCGCAACCTCGCCCGCATCCTGCCGATGACCCTGTCGCCGGCCTCCATCCGCAACGTCATGGCGGATCTGGAGCATTCCGGCCTCATCTTCGCCCCGCACGCCTCCGCCGGCCGCCTCCCCACCGAGCAGGGCCTGCGCTTCTTCGTCGATGCGATGCTCGAACTCGGCGATGTCGGGCGCGAGGAGCAGGAGCGGATCGAATCGCAGATGCGCGCGGCCGCCTCCGGCCACACCTTCGATTCCGCCCTGGCCGAAGCCTCGATGCTGCTCTCGGGCATCTCGCGCGGCGCCGGCGTGGTGCTCACCACCAAGACCAACGTGCATCTCAAGCACATCGAGTTCGTGCGCCTGGACCCGACCCGGGCCCTGGTCGTCCTCGTCTCCGACGACGGCTCGGTGGAGAACCGCCTGCTCGACCTGCCGCCGGGCCTGCCGGCCAGCGCCCTGCAGGAGGCCTCGAACTACCTGAACGCCCGGCTGCAGGGCCGGACCCTCGGAACCCTGCGCGCCGAGATCGAGGCGGGCCGCCAGGCCATGAAGCGCGAACTGGATGTGATCACGGAGCGCCTGGTCGATGCCGGCCTCGCCGTCAGCGTCGGACCCTCGGATGCCCGCCAGCTGATCGTGCGCGGCCAGGCCAATCTGCTGGACGACCTGCGCGCGGCCGAGGACCTCGACCGCATCCGCCTGCTGTTCAACGACCTCGAGACCCAGAAGGACGTGATCGAGCTCCTGTCCCGGGCCGAGGGGGGCGAGGGCGTGCGGATCTTCATCGGCTCGGAGAACAAGCTGTTCTCCCTCTCCGGCTCCTCGATGATCGCGGCGCCGTTCCGCGACGGCACGCAGAAGATCGTCGGCGTCGTCGGCGTGATCGGTCCGACGCGGCTGAACTATGCCCGCATCGTGCCGATGGTCGACTACACCGCCCGGGTGGTCTCCGGCCTCCTCGACCGCAAGCGCTGAGCCGGGCCGAGCGCCCACGCGCGGGCCCCGAACGCGAAGGGGGCGGAGCCCGAAGCCCCGCCCCCTGCGTTCCCGTCGACCCGCTCAGGTCAGCCGCGGATCACGTCGACGATCTCGTAGGTGTCCGGATCGACGATGACGATGTCGTCGTCCACCAGCACGTAGCGGTAATCCTCGTATTCCGGCGCGATCCGGACGATGTCCGGCGGCAGGTCGTAGAGGGTGTAGCTGCGGGCGATCGCCGTGCCGACGGTGAGCGCGAAGGCGCCGGCCGCCAAGCGCGGAATGCCGCGACGGAACACGCTCTGGCGGAACTCGGTCCGCTGCGGCGCGCCGAGGCGGCCATAGGCGCCCCGGACCGCACCGCGGTCGCCGCGCTCGCCACGACCACCCCGGTCCGCGCGGCCGTCGCGTCCTCCGCGCTCGTCCCGGTCGGCCCGGCCGCCGCGCTCGTCGCGTCCGCCGCGCTCGTCGCGGCCATCCCGGTCCGCGCGGCCGTCGCGATCACCCCGGCCGTCCCGCGCCGCGGCTCCGCCGTCCTCACGGCCGCCGCGCTCGCCGGCCGCCGAGCTCGGACGCCCGTCCTGGCGTCCCGCGCCGCCCTCGGCGCCGCGGCCGCCGGCCTCGCCGCGCTGCGCGCCCCCGGCCGGACCGGCGCCGGTCTCCGCGCCGCCGCCCCGCATGCCCGCGC
>NZ_JBYSXL010000038.1:0-42628 GCF_058782155.1 Methylobacterium sp. FW306-05-D | reverse complement strand
TCGGGTGGGGGAGGGGCCTCCGGTGACTGGTGAACGGCCTCCCTTCCTCGACGCGGCGGCGCGCGCGCGGATCGCGGAGGCGATCCGCCGGGCCGAGACCGGGACAGCGGGCGAGATCGTCGTGCTGGTGGCCGCCCGCGCCGGTCTCTACCGTTCCGCGCCGCTTCTGCTCGCACTCGCGGCCGGCCTCGCCGTGCCCTGGCCGCTGATCGCGCTGACGCCGTGGAGTGCCGCCGCGATCGCGCTCACCCAGGGGGCCGTGGTCCTGCTGGCCCTGCTGGCCGGCCTGCATCCGCGGCTGCGCATGGCCCTGGTGCCGCGGGTCATCCGCCGCGACCGGGCGCACGAGCAGGCCCTGCGCGAGTTCACCACCCGCGGACTCAGCCGGACGGCGGGGCGGACCGGCGTGCTGATCTATCTCGCCAGGGCCGAGGGCCATGCCGAGATCGTCGCCGACCACGGCGTCGCCGCGCATGTCCCGGCCGCCGCCTGGGCCGGGGCCATCGAGAGCCTGCTGGCGGCCCTGCGTCGCGGCGAGGCGGAAGCGGGACTGGTCGCGGCGGTCGTCGAGGTCGGGGCCATCCTGTCCGGTCCGCTCCCACCGGAGGCCAGGCCGGTCGATGCCCTGCCGAACCGGGTCATCGAGCTCGATTGAAGCCGGAGAGGCAGCGCGCTCGCGCGGTGACAATCCCCGGATGTGTTATTCAAACCCTAACGATTGAAGCCGCGCGCCTCTGGCCCTTCCGCAAAATTTGCGCGAGAAGAGCCCTTGACGACCTGCCATCAAGGACAGGTCGCTGGAGCGAGACGTCATGAGTGCGGTATCGAAGCACGGGCCCTGGGCCCTCGTGGGAGCGCTGGGGGCGGCGGCCCTCGCCATCGTCGCGACGACCCGCGGCGAGACGGTGAATGCCCTCTGGATCGTCGTTGCGGCGGTCTGCGTCTACCTCATCGCCTATCGTTACTACTCGCTCTTCATCTCCTCCAAGGTCATGCGGCTCGACAACAGCCGCCGGACGCCGGCCCACGTGCACAACGACGGGCTCGACTATGTCCCGACGAACCGCAACGTGCTGTTCGGGCACCACTTCGCCGCCATCGCGGGCGCCGGACCGCTGGTCGGCCCCGTGCTCGCCGCGCAGATGGGCTACCTGCCGGGCCTGCTCTGGATCCTGGCGGGCGTGGTCCTGGCCGGCGCGGTGCAGGACTTCATGGTCCTCTTCATCTCGATGCGCCGGGACGGCCGCTCGCTGGGCGAGCTGATCCGGTCCGAACTCGGCACGATCCCGGGCATCATCGCCCTGTTCGGCACCTTCATGATCATGGTCATCCTGCTGGCGGTGCTGGCGATGATCGTCGTGAAGGCCCTGGCTGAAAGCCCGTGGGGCACCTTCACGGTCGCGGCGACGATTCCGATCGCGATGCTGATGGGCCTCTACGCCCGCTACATCCGCCCGGGAAAGGTCGGCGAGGTCTCGATCATCGGCTTCGTGCTGCTGATGCTCGCCATCGTCTACGGCGGCAACGTCGCGGCCGATCCGTACTGGGGTCCGTTCTTCACCTTCACCGGCACGCAGCTGTGCTGGCTGCTGATCGGCTACGGCTTCGTGGCCTCGATCCTGCCGGTCTGGCTCCTGCTCGCCCCGCGCGACTACCTCTCGACCTTCCTCAAGATCGGCACCATCATCGGCCTCGCGCTGGGCATCGCCTATGTCGCGCCGCACATGCAGATGCCGGCGGTCACGAAGTTCGTCGACGGCAGCGGCCCGGTCTGGGCCGGATCGCTGTTCCCGTTCCTGTTCATCACCATCGCCTGCGGCGCGGTCTCCGGCTTCCACGCCCTGATCTCCTCCGGCACCACGCCGAAGCTGATCGACCGTGAGTCCGATGCCCGCTTCATCGGCTACGGCGGCATGCTCATGGAGAGCTTCGTGGCCGTGATGGCGCTGGTCTCCGCCAGCGTGATCGAGCCGGGCATCTACTTCACCATGAACTCCCCGGCCGGCCTCGTCGGCACCACGCCGGAGAGCGCCGCCGCTGCGGTAACGAAGCTCGACCCGGCCTTCACCATCACGCCGGAGCAGATCGCCCAGACGGCGAAGGACGTCGGCGAGCACTCCATCATCTCCCGCGCCGGCGGTGCGCCGACCCTCGCGGTCGGCATGGCGCACATCATCTCCTCGGCCATCGGCGGCAAGGCGATGATGGCGTTCTGGTACCACTTCGCCATCCTGTTCGAGGCCCTGTTCATCCTGACGGCGGTGGATGCGGGCACCCGCGCCGGGCGCTTCATGCTGCAGGACCTGCTCGGCCTCGTCTCACCGAAGTTCAAGGACACGACCGCCTGGGCGCCCAGCATCCTGGCCACCGCCCTCTGCGTCGGCGCCTGGGGCTACTTCCTCTACCAGGGCGTCACCGATCCGCTCGGCGGCATCTACACCCTGTGGCCGCTGTTCGGCATCTCCAACCAGATGCTGGCCGCCGTGGCCCTGACGCTCGCCACCGTGGTGATCTTCAAGATGAAGCGCGAGCGCTACGCCTTCGTCACAATCATCCCCACCGTGTGGCTCTGCGTCTGCACGCTGACGGCCGGCTGGCAGAAGATCTTCTCGGCGGACCCGAAGATCGGCTTCCTCTCCCATGCCGATCGCTTCTCGGCGGCCATCGCCGAGAACAAGGTGCTGGCGCCGGCCAAGAACATGGCCGACATGCACAAGATCGTCTTCAACGATCGGATCGACGCGGCCCTCGCGGTGCTGTTCGTCGGCCTCGTGCTCGCCATCGCCACCTTCGGCATCATGGCCTGCGTGAAGGCGTACCGCGCCGATCGCTGGACCGCCCTCGAGAGCGGCGGCCCGGCCGCCGTTCCCGCGGAGTAAGCCCCATGACGCTGTCGTCGACCGAATTGCGGGACCGTCTCAAGACCTTCTCGAAATGCGTCTGCGACGGCGCCCGCCTGATGGTGGGGCAGGGCGACTACGAGGCCTATGCCGCCCATATCCGCAAGACGCACGCGGATCAGGAGCCGATGAGCGAGCGGGAGTTCTTCCGGAACCGGGAGAACGCCCGCTTCGGCGTCGGCAACCGCAGCGGATTCCGCTGCTGTTGAGCGCCGCGCGCCGCTGTCCTGCGAGACGCTGACCGGGCGGGTGGACCTGCATGCGGGGCGCTGGCGGCCCGGCTCCCGATACGCCCACACCACCTCCAACGCGCGAACCCGGCCCGGTGCATGGAGTCCTCCCGTCGGACATCATCGACGGGGCGAAAACCTCCGACGGGTTCGATCACGTCCCTACCCGCGATCCCGAGCAGGCCCTGCCGGCGGCGGCCGAACGCTCGGTCCTCCCCGGCCTGGTCTTCCACGGTCTGACGGGCCCGACGATCCCGACCCCGACCGGACAGACGACGATCTCTGCGACCCGTGCGTCGCGAAAGGGCCGATCGAGCGGCCTCGCGACCGTCCTCCGCGGCCGTCTTATGCCCCGGGAACAGGCCCGCCGAATCTCCCTGCCGACCGCCGCACGGACCATCCCGAGGGGTCCGCACCAGACGCCGCCGGACGGCATCGGCCGCGATGCTCCGGCGAAACCAGCACAGTCATCGGGCAGCAGCGACAGAGCTTAAGCCGCTGATTTACACCCGGAAACAAAAAACCCGGGTTCAGGCCTCGATTGCGTCGCGGAGTCACGGCTACAGAGAAGCCGCTGGCGTGCGACCACCGTGGTACACCAGCTGCAACGCGATCGCGTGGGAGCCGCATGGGCCTCGTCCAGTACGCTCTGAAGTTTCGCATCACGATCTACGTCCTCGCCGTGCTGATGATGCTCGGCGGCGCGGCGGCGGTCGTGGTCGCGCCGAAGGACGTTCTGCCCACCGTGGACATTCCGGTGGTCGTGGTGGTCTGGACCTATAACGGCCTGTCGACCTCCGAGATGGAGCGACGCATCACGACCTACGCGGAGTTCTCGCTCTCCAACAACGTCAACAACATCGCCCGGATGGAATCGACGACCCTCCAGGGCACGGCGATCCAGAAGATCTACTTCGACGGCGCGGTGAGCATCGATCTCGCCATCGCGCAGGTCGTCTCGGCGATGAACTCGATCCGTTCGACCATGCCACCCGGCGTCCAGCCCCCCATTGTCCTGCGCTTCTCGGCCTCCTCGGTGCCGGTGATCCAGCTCGCGCTCTCCTCCGACCGCGAGAGCCTGACCAAGGTCTTCGACTACGCCCAGTACCGCATCCGCCAGCGCCTGACCCAGGTGCCGGGCTCGACCCTGCCGTCGCCCTTCGGCGGAACACCGCGCCAGATCATGGTGGATCTGGACCTGCACGCCCTCCAGGCTCTCGGGCTGACGGCTCTGGACGTCACCAACGCGGTGACGGCGCAGAACCTGACGATCCCCTCCGGCCTCGCCAAGATCGGCGAGCAGCAATACCCGGTGCAGCTCAACGCCTCGCCGGAAGCGATCGAGGCCCTGAACCAGATCCCGATCAAGGTGGTGGGCGGTCAGCCGATCCTGGTGCGCGACGTCGCCAACGTCCGCGACGGCGGCCCGCCGCAGGTCAACATCGTGCGCGCCGACGGCCTGCACTCGGTCCTGATGCGCATCTTCAAGAACGGGACCGCCTCGACGCTGGACGTGGTCAACAACGTCAAGAAGGCCCTGCCCGACATCCAGGCCGCCGCCCCCGAGGGCATGAGCCTGAAGCCGCTCTTCGACCAATCGGTCTTCGTCTCGGCCGCCATCGAGGGCGTGATCCACGAGGCGATCATCGCGGCGGGTCTCACGGGCCTCACCATCCTGCTGTTCCTCGGCTCCTGGCGCTCCACCATCGTGGTGCTGGTCTCGATTCCGCTCTCGATCCTGACCTCGCTGGCGATCCTGGCCGCTCTGGGCGAGACCATCAACGTGATGACGCTGGGCGGCCTGGCCCTGGCGGTCGGCATCCTGGTCGACGACGCCACCGTGGCGATCGAGAACACCTACCGGCTGTTCGAGGAGGGGGAGCCCTTCCGCAAGTCGGTGGTGGAGGGCGCGGCCGGCATCGCCAAGCCGGCGCTGATCTCCACCCTGTCGATCTGCGCCGCCTTCGTCTCGGTCTTCGCGCTGACCGACACGCCGAAATACCTGTTCACGCCGCAGGCGCTGGCGGTCGTGTTCGCCATGCTGACCTCCTACGTCCTGTCGCGCACCCTGGTGCCGGTGCTGATCGACGTGCTGGTGGCGCGGGAATACGACGCCAAGCACGGGGAGGGCGCGCCGCCGCGGCGGGGACGCATCGCGCGCGCCCTCGGCTGGATCGGCGGACCCCCGTTCCGGCTGGCCGGCTGGTTCCGGCACGGCTTCGAGGCGCGGTTCGCGCGCTTCCACCGCAGCTATCTCGGCCTGCTGCACGCCGTGATCGCCCGCCGCGTCGCGACGCTGAGCCTGGTGGCCGTCATCTTCGCCACCACGGCCGGGCTCTTCGTCTTCGTGGGGCAGGACTACTTCCCGCAGGTCGCTTCGAGCCAGATGACCCTGCACCTGCGGACGCGGCCCGGCATGCGCATCGAGACGGCCGAACAGGTCTTCGCGCAGGTGGAGAACGTGGTCCGCGAGGTCATCCCCGAAGGCGAGATCGACCAGATTCTCGACAATATCGGCCTGCCGGCGAACAACTACAATTTCGCGTTCTCGGACGGCTCGTTCGTCGCCTACAACGACGGCCAGATGCTCATCAACTTGAAGGAGGGCCACGGCTCGGTGGCGGACTACACCAAGCGCCTGCGCGAGGTTCTGCGTGAGCGCTTCCCCGACGTGGTGTTTTACTTCCAGCCCTCGGACATCATCACCCAGATTCTGAACTTCGGCACCCTGGCGCAGATCGACATCCAGGTCTCGGGCCGCAACACCGCCAAGGATCTGGAGGTGGCCCAGAACATCGTCCGCCGCCTCAAGGCGGTGCGCGGGGCCGTCGACGTGCACCTTCACCAGATCGTCGGCACGCCGCAATTCTTCGTCGATGTCGACCGCCGCCTCGCCTCCGAGCTCGGCCTGACCCAGCAGCAGATCGCGCAAGGGCTGAACGTCTCGCTGTCGGGCTCCTTCCAGGTGACCCCGAACTTCTGGACCGACCCCAAGACCGGCATCCCCTACCAGCTCTGGGTCCAGACGCCGGAATACCGCAACGATTCGCTGACGGCCCTCCAGAACACGCCGCTCCTGGTCAACGGGGGCGCCGACGCGCCCGGCGTCCTGACGCTCCTCTCCAGCGTCTCGACCATGCGTCGCGAGGGGTCGCAGACGGTGATCAACCACGTCAACACGCAGCCGACCTTCAACGTCTACGCGGCGGTGCAGGACAGCGATCTGGGCTCGGTGGCGGGTGAAATCCGCCAGATCGTCGCCGAGGAGCAGAAGGCCCTGCCGGCGCCCGACAAGATCACGGTGCGCGGGCAGATCGAGAACATGGAATCGGCCTTCTTCCGGCTCCAGGTCGGCCTCGCGATCGCCCTGGTGGCGGTCTACCTCCTGATGGCGGTGAACTTCCAGAGCTGGGGCGATCCCTTCGTGGTGCTGGCCGCCCTGCCGCTCGCCTTCTGCGGCATCGTCGCGAGCCTGTTCATCACCGGAACGACGTTCTCGATTCCCTCACTGTTCGGCGCGATCATGTCGGTGGGCATCGCCTCGGCGAACTCGATCCTGCTGGTGACCTTCGCCAAGGAGCATCGCGAGGCCACCGGCTGCGGTGCCGTAGAAGCGGCCCTGCTCGCCGGCGAGACCCGCCTGCGGCCGGTGCTGATGACCGCGAGCGCGATGTTCCTCGGCCTCATCCCGATGGCGCTGGGCACGGGAGAGGGCGGCGAGCAGAATGCGGCCCTGGCCCGGGCGGTCATGGGCGGCATCGCCATCGGCACGCCGGCGACGCTGCTCTTCGTGCCGTTCCTGTACGCCCTGCTGCGCCGGGGCGAGGTCAAGCCGTTGGAGGATTACGCGTGAGCCGTTGGCGGGTCCGGGACATGGATGGCAGGGTGAAGCCCGGTTCGGGGATGGGACAGCCGTGATGCATCAGACCCATGGCCCGTCCGACATCCCTCCGCCGCCCGGCAAGGCGCCGTTCCTGATCGCCGCGGTGATCGCCATCGGCCTGCTCGCCTGGGGCGGATACGGCCAGATGGAGCGGCGCGCCGCCGCCTCCGAGACCCAGCGCAAGGTGAACAGCTTCGTGCCGGTGGTACGCACCGTCACCGCCGAGCGGGCCGACAAGCCGATCGACATCACCCTGCCGGGCCAGACCGATGCCTTCGCCAGGGCGGCCCTCTACGCCCGCGCCACGGGCTACATCGCCGAGCGGCGGGTCGACATCGGCAGCCGGGTCCGCCAGGGCGACATCCTGATGCGCATCGCCGCCCCCGACCTCGATCAGCAGCTGGCCCAGGCGGAGGCGCAGACGGGGCAGCTCGAAGCCGCGCTCCTGCAGGCGAAATCCATGGTCGACCAGGCCAAGGCCAACGTGAACCTCGCCAACGTCACCAACAGCCGCACCACGACGCTGGCCGGCCAGGGCTGGGCCTCGAAGCAGAACGCCGACAATTCCCAGGCCAGCGTGCTCAGCCAGGCCGCGACCCTCGCCTCGGCGGAGGCCGGCGTGAAGGTGGCCCAGGCCAACATCAAGGCGCAGGCCGCCACGGTGGAGCGCCTGCGGGCGCTCACCGGCTTCAAGGACATCATCGCGCCCTTCGACGGCGTGATCACCCAGCGCGGCGTCGATGTCGGCGATCTCGTCCACGCCGACGGAACGGGGACGGCCCTGCTCTCGATGGACCGCGACGACATCCTGCGCGTCTCGGTCAACGTGCCCCAGAACGTCGCCGTCGGGGTGAAGCCCGGCGTCGAGGCCTCCATCAAGGTGCCGCAGATCGCGGACCGGACCTTTTCCGGCAAGGTCGAGCGCAGCTCGGTGGCGCTGCTGACCTCGTCGCGCACCCTGACGGCCCAGGTCGACGTGCCGAATGGCGACGGCGCCCTGCGGGCCGGGCTCTACGTCTACGTCACCCTGAAGGTGCCGCGTACCGAGCCCAACGTGCGTGTGCCGGCCGAGAGCCTCGTCTTCAACCAGCGCGGCACGCAGGTGGCGGTGGCGCGCGATGACGGCACGGCGCAGTGGCGCACGGTGACGATCCGGCGCGACCTCGGCACCACCGTCGAGCTCGGCCAGGGCCTGGATGGCGGCGAGGAGATCCTGCTCAGCCCGCCCGCCGACCTGCGCGACGGCCAGAAGATCGAGCGCAAGCCGCCGGCCAACGACACCAAACCGCTGAAATCGGCCGCGCGCTGAGGGCGGCCCGGAGGTTGCGCGAACGCCCCCCGGCGTAGACAAGGCGGTCCCGGCGTCGCGGAAGCGACCCGCAGGACCCCGTCATGCCGGTTCCACGCCTCGCCGAGCCCCTCGACCGCTCCCGCTTCGCCTCGATCGCCGCGGCCATCACCTGCGTGGCGGTGGTCGGCATCGGCCTCAGCCTGACGATCCCGCTGCTCTCCATCGAGATGGAGCGCATGGGCGCGTCGAGCACCCTGATCGGGGTGAACACCGCGGTCGCCGGCCTCGCGGCCATCCTCACCGTGCCGTTCGTACCACGCCTCGCGGCCCGGCTCGGCGTCCTGCCCCTGCTCGTCGGCGCCATCGTGCTCGGCGCGCTCTGCCTCGTCGCCTTCAAGCTCCTCCAGGGCATCGCCTGGTGGTTCGTATTGCGCTTCGTGTTCTCCACGAGCCTGGGCGCCCTGTTCGTGCTCTCCGAGTTCTGGATCAACGAGGCGGCCCCGCCGGAGCGGCGCGGGCTGGTGATGGGCATCTACGCCACGGTGCTGGCGCTGGGCTTCGCGGTCGGGCCGACCCTGCTCGCCGTCCTGGGGACGCAGGGCTACGCACCCTATCTCGGGGGCGCCGGCCTGTTCCTCGTCGCCCTGGTGCCGCTCCTGCTGGCCCGGGGCCTGTCGCCCGTGATCGGACACGGAGGCGGGCGGTCCTTCCTCGCCTATCTGCGCCTCGCGCCCGCCGCCACCGCGGCGGCCCTGGTCTACGGGGCGGTCGAGACCGGCGGCTTCGCGATCCTGCCGCTCTACGGCCTGCGCCTCGGCTACGACGCCGAGACGGCGGCCGGCCTCGTCAGCGCGCTGGCGCTGGGCAACGTCATGTTCCAGATTCCCTTCGGCTGGCTCGCCGACCGGGTGGACCGGCGCCTCGTGCTGCTGATGGCCGGCCTCGGCGGGGCCCTCGGCTCGAGCCTGATCCCGCTCGCCTCGGCCTCGTTCCCCGCGCTGCTGGTGCTCCTGTTCCTGTGGGGCGGGATCGCCGGAACGCTCTACACGGTGGGCCTCGCCCATCTCGGGGCGACGGTGCGCGGGCCGGAACTTGCGGGCGCCAATGCCGCCTTCGTGGTGCTCTACAATGTCGGCCTGATGCTCGGACCGCCAATCATCGGCGGTGGCATGGATCTGGCCCCGCCCCAGGGCTTCGCCTACAGCCTGTGCCTGCTGTTCCTCGGCTATGCGGGAGTCGTCGCCCTGCGCATCGTCCGCCATCCCGAACACGATGCGCCTTGACGAATCCCGGCCGATGAGGCAATCACCCGCCGGTATTCAGCCGGCCAACGCCGGCCCTTTTGCGTTTCGCTGATGCGGAATGCCGCGATCACAGGAGCGCCGCGTCCATGGCCAAGGCCGTCACCGTTAAAGTCAAGCTGATCTCGACCGCCGATACGGGTTACTTCTACGTCACGAAGAAGAACTCCCGCACACAGACCGAGAAGCTGTCGATGAAGAAGTACGACCCCGTCGTGCGCAAGCACGTCGACTTCAAGGAAACCAAGATCAAGTAAGCCCGCCGGCGCTTTTTTGCGCCGCACCGGTGTCTTCGAGGCCGTTTCTCCACGAGGAGAAGCGGCCTTTTCGTTTGCGTCGTGCGGGTGAACCCGGACGACGCGACGGTTGATGTGCCGGCCCGTTCAGGCGATGGAGAGCCCTCGGCGCCCACACCCGCAGGATGAGTTCATGGCTGACGATCTGGCCCGCACCTTCGACGTCGACCTGTTCGTCATCGGCGGCGGTTCCGGCGGCGTCCGGGCGGCCCGCATCGCCGCCGGATACGGCGCCCGGGTGCAGCTCGCCGAGGAGTATCGGGTCGGCGGCACCTGCGTGATCCGCGGCTGCGTGCCGAAGAAGCTCATGGTCTATGCCGGGCGCTTCGCCGACGAGTTCGAAGATGCGGCCGGTTTCGGGTGGACATTGCCCGAGCCGCGCTTCGACTGGAGCGTCCTGAAGGCCCGGCGCGATGCCGAGGTGACCCGCCTGGAAGGCATCTACGACGCCAATCTCGGGCGGGCCGGGGTCACCATCGTTTCCGAGCGGGCGGTGATCGAGGACGCGCACACGGTGCGCCTCGTCGGATCGGACCGCCGCGTCACGGCGCGGTTCATCCTGGTCGCGGTCGGTGCCCATCCGGTCAAGGAGCCGCTGATCCCGGGCGCCGAGCTCGCCATCACGTCGAACGAGGTCTTCGACCTCGAGACCCTGCCCGAGCGGATCCTCGTGGTCGGCGGCGGCTACATCGCGGTGGAGTTCGCGGGCGTCTTCGCCCATCTGGGCAGCCGCACCACGCTGCTGCACCGGGGCGACCGGCTCCTGCGCGGCTTCGACGACGAGATCCGCGACGCTCTGGGCGAAGCCTATGCCAAGCGCATGGACCTGCGCCTTAATCGCACGGTGGAGCGCCTGGACCGCACCGGGAGCGGCATCCGCGTCACACTGGACGACGGCGCCACCCTGGAGGTTGATCAGGTCCTCACCGCCACGGGCCGGCGCCCGAACATCGCCGGCCTCGGCCTCGACAGGGTCGGGATCGAGCCGGACGCGCGCGGCGCGATTCCCGTCGACGCCTTCTCGCAGACCCGCGTCCCCTCGATCTATGCCGTGGGTGACGTCACCGACCGGGCCGCGCTGACACCCATCGCCATCCGCGAGGGCCACGCCTTCGCCGACACGGTGTTCGGCGAGAAGCCCTGGTGCGTCGATCACGGGCTCATCCCCACCGCCGTCTTCTCGACACCCGAGATCGGCGTCGTCGGTCACAACGAGGACGTGGCGCGCAAACTCTACGGGGCCGTCGACGTCTACCGGTCGAGCTTCCGACCGATGAAGGCGACTCTTTCGGGCCGCCAGGAGCGCGTGCTGATGAAGGTGGTAGTCGATTGCGCGAGCGACCGCGTGGTCGGCGTGCACATCCTCGGCCACGATGCCGGCGAAATCATCCAGGCAGTGGGTATCGCCGTGACCATGGGCGCCACCAAGGCGGATTTCGACCGCACCATCGCGGTGCATCCGACGGCCGGCGAGGAACTCGTCACCATGCGGAGCCCCGTGGTGACGAAGCATCCGGTTGGCGTCGGCTAGAGCATTTTCCACGATCCCTGAGTCGTTGCGGCCAGGTGAGTGTTGATCCCTGAAGGTTCGTCAGGGAGATCGCCATGGCCCGTGCCTACAGTCACGATCTGCGTGTTCGCGTCTTGGGCGCGGTGGAAGCAGGTCTGTCCCGCCGGGCCGCGGCCCTGCGCTATCGGGTCGGCGTCGCTACGGTGATCCGCTGGGCCGCGCATGCGAACGATGACAGGAGAGACGCGGGCTCAGCGTCAGGGCCGTCCACCCGGCTCCAAGCTCGACGTGCATGAAGCCTTTCTGCTCGCCCTCACCAAAGAGAAGGACGACATCACGCTTGCCGAGATGCAGGAACGCCTACGTACCGAGCGCAGCGTCTCGGTCGGATTGGGCACGCTGTGGCGTTTCTTCGCCTGCCGCGCGGTGACGTGGAAAAAAAGTCAGCGCACGCAACCGAGCAGGATCGCCCCGACGTGGCCGCATCCCGTGAGGCGTGGTTTGCCGCGCAGCCCGACCTCGATCCTGAGCGCCTGATCTTCATCGATGAGACGGGTCTCTCCACCCGCATGGCGCGCCTGCGCGGTCGCTGTGCTCGCGGTCAGCGCCTGCGCTCGGGCATCCCGCATGGCCATTGGCTCACGACGACGTTCGTTGCGGGCTTGCGCCTGTCGGGGATGAGCGCACCCATGGTGCTCGACGGACCGATGACGCGGGAGTGGTTCCTGGCCTACGTCGAGCAGGTGCTCGCCCCAACCCTCAGGCCCGGCGATACCGTCATCCTCGACAACCTCCCCGCCCACAAGGGCACAGCGATCCAGGCCGCCATCGAGGCCAGCGGCGCACGGCTTCGCTTCCTGCCGCCGTACTCGCCCGACTTTAACCCGATTGAGATGGCCTTCGCCAAACTCAAGGCGCTGCTGCGCAAAGCGGCCGAGCGCACGGTCGATCGGCTCTGGACTGTCGTCGGCGATCTGCTCGACGCCTTCACACCAACCGAGTGCGCAAACTACTTCGCTGCCGCCGGCTACGATCCGGAGTAAGTGGAAAGCGCTCTAGCGTCTCGGCGGCCGAGCCCAGTGCCCGACCCGTCACCCGGGCAGGCGGAGGATGGACCGGCGGTCAGCCGGGTGGCCACTTGAAATCGTCGGCCCGGCCGGGCTGGGGCAGGGGCGCCGCCCCACGGACCAGGGCGCGCTCGACGGTCCCCGAAGGATCGGCATCGCGGGGTCGACCGCTGATCAGGGTGCCGCCCGGCGTCACCTCGGCGCGGCCGAGAGGGACCACCGGACCGGCCAGGGGCTTGACCGGGAGCGCCGGGATGCCCGGCGGCTCCGGCAGGCTCGGTAGCATCGCGGTGATCTGACGATCGATGGCGGCGGCATCGTCGAGCTTGGCGGCTTCCCCCCCGACCGTCGGCTGCGGCGCCACCGCCACGGGGGCGGCGAGCGCTGGCTGGGCCGGCGGCGTACCGGTACCCATCATCCGCTTCAACTCGACGTCGGCGAAATGCGCCATCTTGCGCGCCCCCGCCTTGGTGAAGTGCACGCCATCGGCCGTGCGCAGCTTCGCTTCCTGGCCTTCGAGATCCGGGCCCGTCGCCGCGTAGCGGTTGCGGTCGTCGACGAAGCCCGGCCAGATGTCGACGTAGGTCTGGCCGGCCTTGGCCACGCGCTCGCGGAAGATATCGTTGATCGCCGCGATGTCCTTGGTGAGGGACTCGCTGCGCATGGGCGGCGCCCCGACCCAGATCAACGGAATCTTGGCCTCGGTGAACACCTTGATCAGGGCATCGACGCGCTCGGCGTAGAGGGTCCGCCAGCGGTCGCTCAGGGGATCGAGGGTTTGGTCTCCGTCGCGGATCGGCTGGCGATCGTTCGAGCCCAGCATGACCAGCGCGTAGCTGGTCTTCGGGTTCGCCTTCAGGAATTCCTCGGCGGCCTTGGGCCAGTCGACCACATCCCTGCGCACGAGGCCGCTATCAGCCTTCGAGCGATCGACGACCCCGATCTCGGCATTGTCCTCGAACACGTTCGACAGGCCGCTGCCGAGATGACCTGCGAGCGTATCGCCGAACACGGCGATGCGGGTCGTCGGCTCGACCTTCAGGGCGGTGGGTTTGGGCTGGACGACGACCGGGGCAGGGCGGGGACGGCGCCGGACGGCGCGGCCGTCGTCATAGCCCGCGCGCCCATCGTCGGCATAGCTGCGGTTGCGCGGCGGCGCCGGGCGGGCGCTCGGCGCGGGCGCGACCTGGGCGGGGGCCGGGCGGTCCTCCCAGGGCCAGTAGAACTGGCGGGGCGCTTCCTGTGGCGGCGGCGCGTAGCGCCGGTTCGCCTGCCGGGCGCCGTAGCCGTCGTCGTCCCGGTAATAGTCCCGCGCCCGCCGACGCGGCGACTGGTAGTCGCCGCCGCGGGGGGCATCGTAGGAATCGCCCCACTGCGCGGCCGCCGGCAGGGCGCCGGCGAGGAGCAGGGACAATCCGGAGAGCAGACACCAGGCCGCGCGCGAAGCCGGCAAGGTCATGGGATGCCTCGATCAATCGGACCGGAAGACCGGTCGGGTGCCCATCACCTTAGAGGAGGATGCCGCCGAGGTCTAAGGGCGCCGGCGGATGTGCTCCAGCAACGCGGGCGTGGCGTAGCCGTCCGCCGGCATGCCCTCGGCGATCTGGTACTGCCGCACCGCCTCGCGCAGCTTCGGCCCGGCGCGTCCGTCGGCTTCGCCCCCGTAGAGCCCGCGAGCGGCCAGACCGGCCTGGAGCGCCTGTAGCCCCGCCTTGTCGAGGCGGGCGGCCGTCGCCGGCCAGGGCGCAGCGAGGGCCGGTCCGCCGGCCAGGCGATCGGCGAGGTGTCCCACCGCGAGCGCATAGGAATCCGAGGTGTTGTAGGCGCGGACCACCTCGAAGTTATCGGTGATCAGAAAGACCGGGCCGCCGAGGCCGCCGGGCAGGAACAGGCTGGCGCCGCCCTTGGCGGGAAGGGCCGCCCCATCGGTGCGCCGGACCCCGCGCCCGGCGAAATCGGAGAGGTCGCCCCGGTAGCGGGCCAGGTCGAACCCGGCCGGCAGGACGACCTCGTAGCCCCAGGACAGGGCGGGGTTCCAGCCCAGAGTCTTCAGGTAGGCGGCGATGGAGGCGAGGGCATCGGCCTGCGACCCCCAGATGTCGCGGTGGCCGTCGCCGTCGAAGTCGACGGCATGCGCCAGGAAGCTCGACGGCAGGAACTGCACCTGCCCCATGGCCCCGGCCCAGGAGCCCTTCATGCGCTCGGGGGTGACGTCGCCGCGCTCCAGGATGGTCAGGGCGGCGAGCAGCTCGTCGCGGAACAGCGTCCCGCGGAACTTCGCCTCCGCCAGCGTCGCGAGCGCCCGGATCGTCGGGACGCTGCCGGCGCTCGCCCCGAAATCCGACTCCACGCCCCAGAACGCCAGCACGATCCAGCGCGGCACGCCGTAGCGGGCCTCGATCCGGCTGAGGACGGGCGCCAGCCGCTTGGCCTGGGCCTGTCCCCGGGCGATCCGCCCGGGCGAGACCGCGCCGACGAGGTAATCCCAGACGGGGCGCCCGAACTCGCCCTGTCTGCCCGTACGGGCGAGGATGTCGGGATCGGGTCCGGCGATTCCCGCGAAGGCGGCCGAAAACGTCGTCGACGAGACGCCGCGCGCCTCGGCCTCGGGCCGGAGGCCGGCGACGAAGGCGGCGAAGCGGGACTTCGCCTCCGCCGTCGCGGTCGCCGGAGGAGACGCGCCCGCCGCCTGCACAGGGCCGGCGCCGAGCAGTCCGGCGAGGACGAGCGGCGCCCAGCCCCTCACGTGCGGTTGCGCCGGGTCAGGGCCTCTTCCCAGGCGAAGGCCTGGGCGACGATCCGGTCCAGGTCCTCGTTCTGCGGCGTCCAGCCGAGATCGCGGATGCGCTGGGCCTCGGCGACGATCTGGGCCGGGTCGCCGGGCCGGCGCGGCGAGAGACGGACCTCGAAGTCGCGTCCCGAGACCCGCTTGACCACGTCGATCACCTCGAGGACCGAGTAGCCGCGGCCGTAGCCGCAATTGAGCGTCAGGCTCTCGCCGCCGGACCGAAGGTGGTTCAGGGCCACCCGGTGGGCCTCGGCGAGGTCGGAGACCTGGATGTAGTCGCGCAGGCACGAGCCGTCGCGGGTCGGGTAGTCGGTGCCGTAGACATCGAGATGCGTGCGCTGGCCGAGGGCGGCCTGCGTCGCGACCTTGATCAGGTGCGTGGCGTTCGGAGTCGACTGTCCCGTCCGCCCGCGCGGATCCGCACCCGCCACGTTGAAGTAGCGCAGGACGACGTAGGAGAAGCCGTGGGCCTTGGCCGCGTCGGCGATCATCCACTCGCTCATCAGCTTGGAGCGCCCGTAGGGATTGATCGGCGCGGGCAGCAGGTTTTCCGGCACCGGCACCACCTCGGGCTCGCCGTAGACCGCCGCCGTCGAGGAAAAGATCACGTGCTTGACGCCGCAGCGGACCGCTGTTTCGATGAGAGCCCGCGTCTTGACGGTATTGGCCAAGTAATAATGCAGCGGATCGGCCACGGAATCCGGAACAACGATGCGCGCGGCGAAGTGTGCGATCGCATCGATGCGGTGCTGGAGGATGGTTTCCGTGACCAGGGCCTGATCGGCGACATCGCCGATCACGAGTTTTACCTCAGGAGGGAGTGCCCAATCGAAACCGGTTGAAAGGTCATCGAGGACTACAACCTCTTCGTGCCCGGCGTCGAGCAGAGCCAGGACCATGTGGCTGCCGATATAGCCCGCGCCACCCGTGACAAGAACCGCCATGACACCTTCTCCCCAATCATCTCACCGACGATATATCGGAAACCGAGCTTGTCGGTTATGCCCGTTACGTCGACGCCTCTATCGCCCCCGGCAGTGACGGTTGTATCGAGGCAACGTCAATCCATTCGAGGTCCTCCTCAACCTTTCCTCGCTACCGGGTCCCGCTTGATGAAACCGATTCGCAAAGCCGTCCTGCCCGTCGCCGGCTTGGGCACCCGTTTCCTCCCGGCCACCAAGGCGGTTCCGAAGGAGATGCTCACCGTCGTCGACAGGCCCGTGGTGCAGCACGTCGTCGACGAGGCGCGGGAGGCGGGAATCGAGCACTTCATCTTCGTGACGGGACGCGGCAAGGCGGTCATCGAGGACCATTTCGACGTCGCGTTCGAGCTCGACCGGATGCTGCAGGAGCGCGGCAAGACCGAGGCCTACGAGGCCCTCAAGCGCGACCTGCCGGCCGCCGGCCAGACCAGCTTCACCCGCCAGCAGGCGCCCCTCGGCCTCGGCCACGCGGTCTGGTGCGCCCGGGAGATCGTCGGCGACGAGCCCTTCGCGGTGCTGCTGCCCGACATGCTGAGCCGCGGCTGCATGCAGCAGATGCTCTCCGCCTACGAGCGCCACGGCGGCAACGTCATCGCGGTCGAGGAGGTGAAGCCCGAGGAGACGCACCAGTACGGCATCGTCGGCGTCGGCCAGACCTTCGGCCAGACCTTCGAGATCAACGGCATGGTGGAGAAGCCGAAGGCCGGCACGGCGCCGTCGAACTTCATCATCTCGGGCCGCTACATCCTCCAGCCCGAGATCTTCGACATCCTGTCCCACGGCGAGACCGGTGCCGGCGGCGAGATCCAGCTCACCGACGCCATGATCAAGCTCGCCAAGGACCAGGCCTTCTTCGGCATGCACTACCAGGGCCGGACCTACGATACCGGCTCCAAGCTCGGCTTCCTCACCGCCAACATCGCCTACGCGCTGGAGCGCAAGGACCTCTCCGACGCGCTCAAGGCGGAGATCGCACAGCTTCTGAGCGAGCACTAGCCGCCGCCGGGAGGGCGACGCCGCGGGCCGGGCCGACTCGCGGAGGCCGGACGGGCCGGAGGAAGAATCTGCCTTGAACGACGTGCAAAGCCCTTGCATTTTGTGCGACGCACTTTAAATTGTGCATTGCAGGACTGCGATGGCGTCGCGGTTCAGCAGCCCTTCTTGGGCGTTTCCTCCCTAGACTTCGGGCCGCTCTTCGGAGCGGCCTTTTTTTCGTGCGCCGTCCGGACGAGCCGGCACAGGCCGAGGAGCACGGCCGCCGCAGGGACGGTCGCGTCGCGGCCGGCGCTTCGATTCGGGGAAGGTGATATCGGCGGGTCGATGGACCTGCACGCGACCGACAAGGCGGGGTCGCGGAGCCAAGCTCGGCATGGGGCGCCGCAGGAGATCGATGGCGGCCTCTCGCGGAGGCGCGCGGGCCGGCCGCGCACGGGGCGGCGGTCGGCTCGCGGGGCGACGGGCGCGGAACGCGCCGGCGAAGTCTCTCAGTTCAGGTAGGTGCGGATCCAGTTCGGCGAGAGGACCTCGCCGTCCTCGGTGATGATCCAGGGCTGCTTGGCCGGATCGGACAGGGCGCCGGCCGCGGCCTCGATGGCTTCGCGCAGGGTGCGGTAGCGGGCGGGCTGGGCGAGGGGCGCCGGGACCGGAGCGGTGCGCCAGATCGTCAGATCGGCGGGGCGTTCCAGGGCTTGGGTTTCCATGGGTCTCAATTCCTTCAATCGTGAGGGTCGTTCCCCGCGATGCCGGATGTCCGGCGAGAGGTCTGTACGACCTCGAACCTGAACATTCGCTGCGGGACGTCTATCCGGGTGAATGGAAGCATCTCTAAGGCAGCTTTGAGGTCATTTCGGACGAGGATGAAATCATCATCCGGGCCTGAACGCTCCCTCCCTCATACAAAGCACACCGTTGTTGATCAGCGCGCAGAATATGGCTGCTTTTGGACGCCCTCTCGTTCTGTTTGTCGCTTCGACTGACACTGTCGAGCCGATGTTTATCTTTGGTCGTCACGGCCTTCGGTGTGCTGTCGCACCCTGATCCGTGACGGGACCTCTCCAGTTGAAGGGCATTGCGTCACCGCCCAGTTAATGGGGCGCCGTTGCGCTGCGGATTTCGCCGCATGGTGAAGAGGATGACACATGCCCGATTCCTACCCGCCGCGGCCGGCGGATCGGTTCCTGCGCTGGGCGGCCGGGGCGGCCCTCGTCCTGCTCGCGCTCTTCGTGGCGCAGCCCTACCTGACCGGCTTCCTGTTCTCCGCCGATGCCCCGCGGGCGATCACCGCCCGGGGCGACCTGGCGCCGGCCGAGACCGCGACCGTGGACCTCTTCGCCCGGGCCAGCCCGTCGGTGGTCCACGTCTTCGTCCAGGCCGCGGCCAGGGGACGGGCCCTGATGGGGGTGGACGACGAGACCGGTGAGCAGGGCGGCGGCTCGCAGACGGGAACGGGCTTCATCTGGGACGCGGCCGGGCACATCGTCACCAACAACCACGTGGTCGCGGCCGCCGCGCAAGGGGGCAGCTCCGTCGCCGTGCGCCTGTCCTCGGGCGAGGTGGTGTCGGCCACCCTCGTCGGCGCCGCGCCGAGCTACGACCTCGCGGTTCTCCGCCTCGGGCGGACCACCGCCCCGCTGCAGCCCCTGGCGGTCGGCACCTCGTCCGACCTGAAGGTCGGGCAATCGGTCTTCGCCATCGGCAACCCGTTCGGCCTCGACCACACCCTCACCACCGGCGTGATCAGCGCGCTGCAGCGGCGCCTGCCCACCAGCGCGGGCCGCGAGCTCTCGGGCGTGATCCAGACCGATGCGGCGATCAACCCGGGCAATTCCGGCGGACCGCTCCTCGATTCCGCCGGCCGCCTCATCGGCGTCAACACCGCGATCTTCTCCCCCTCCGGCGCCAGCGCCGGCATCGGCTTCGCGATCCCCGTCGACGTGGTGAACCGGGTCGTGCCCGAGCTGATCCGCAACGGCCGGACCCGCAATCCCGGCATCGGCATCATCGCCGGGCAGGAAGCCACCGCCGCCCGGCTCGGCATCGACGGCGTCGTGGTCCTGCGCGTGCTGCGCGGCTCGCCCGCCGCCGCCGCCGGCCTGCAGGGGGTCGATGCGCAGACGGGCGAGATCGGCGACATCATCGTCGGGGCCGGCGACAGACCGGTCCACCGCCTCGCGGACCTCACCGCCGCCATGGAGGCCGCCGGCCTCGGCAACGCGATCGACCTCACCGTGGAGCGCGACGGGCGAACGCGCCGCGTCCGCGTGACCACCACCGACGTGGCGGAGAGCCGGCTCTGAGGCCGCCCCCTCGTCACGACGCGCGGCGCTCGCTAAAGCGACGGATCGATCAGCGAAGGCGATCCATGATCCGGCCCCGTTCTCCCCTCGTCGTCCTGCTCTGGCTCGCCGGCGTCCTCAGTGCCGGCGCGGTCGAACGCACGCCGCCGCATCTCTGCCCCGAGAACGCGCCCGAAGGGGTCCGCCTGCCGCCGCAGCCGGGATGCGCGAGCGCCCGTCCGAGACCGTCGGCACCGGACGCGCAGGGCTTTCGCGACCTCGGCGGCGTGAAGTTGCGCGTCGGCGGCCGGGTCGGCGCCGAGTACGGCATCGGCCGGTGACCTTTCTCGCCGGAGCGGTCGCCCTTCTTCTGGTCTGGTGGTTCGGGCGGACCCTGCGCCTGCGGCACCCCGCCCTGACGAGCCGCGTCCTGCGCCGGGTCGGCGGCTACGTCGCCCTGGCGGCGGCGGGGCTGTTCCTGGTGCGGGGCCGCATCGAGCTCGCGATCCTCTTCGGCGCCGGTGCCGTCTGGCTCCACGAAGGCGTGGGCGGCCTGGACAAGCGGGTGCGGGGTTTCGCCGCCCGCTACGATCCGCGGCGGCTCACGGGCGCGACCATCCGCTTCGATGCGGCCGGGGAGGGGGTCGCCCTGGCCGGGCCCTATGCCGGTCAGCCGCTCTCGGTGATTCCGCTGCCCGCCCTCCTCGCCCTGTTCGGACGCGACGCGGCGACGGCGCGGCGCCTAGAGGCGTATCTCGACCGCCGGCATCCCGGATGGCGTGTACACGCTCAGGGCGATCCCGACCCGGGGCCGCGCCGCGCGGCGTATCCAGGGGCGATGACGGAGCAGGAGGCCTATGAGATCCTGGGGCTTGAGCGCGGGGCGACCCTGGAGCAGGTCCGCGCGGCTCACCGGACGTTGATGAAACGGCTGCACCCCGACCAGGGAGGCACGGCCGAGCAGGCGGCCCGCGTCAACGCGGCCCGTGACAGGCTTAACAACCGACATCGCTGATACTCCACGCGCGTTGCCAGACAGGGAATGTCGAAGGTGCGGCCGTCCGGCGACAGGAGCCCGGGCGGCCGTCTGCTGTTCCGGGTCGCGCGACGGCGATCCCGGTCCCTTGCGAACCCGTCAGCGTGAACTCAGCTGCGGGTGGCGAAGCAGTTGAAGCCGTTACGCTTCAGGGCGTTGCAGGCGTCCTGCGCGGTGTCCTGCTCGGCGAAGCCCGAGAAGCGGGCCCGGAACAGCGTGGCGCCGCCATGCTCGACCTTCACGGTGTAGGGCGACGCCTTGGCCAGCGTGCTGCCGACGCGGCTGCGGGCCTCGGAGAGCATGGACTTCGCCTTGTCCTCGTCGTCCATGGCTCCGAGCTGGATCACCCAGGCCGTGGGGGTGATGCGCGCGCCGGCCACCGGCTTCGGGCCCTCGCTGCGCGGGCCGTCGACGGACGCGAGGCGGGCGTCGGTCTTGCCGCCGGCCGGGAAGGCGGCCTGCCCGTTCGCGGGCGCATAGGCCTGGGCCGAGGCCGGGAGCGCACCGGAGCGCCACTTCATGCCGGCGCTGCCGGGGGTCGTCGTGGCGCTGCGGTTCGGTGAGATGTCGAGGGGCTGGCCGGCGCGCAGGGTCGAGGCCGTGGTCTCCACGTCCTCCTCGTCGTCCGCGGAGGCGACCTGGGTGCGGGTACGCGAGGCGCCGTCGGCGACCACCGCAGGGCGGGCGCGCTCGGCGACCTCGGTGGTGGCGGGGGTCTGGCGGGCGCCCGCATAGGCGCGGGGCAGGGATTGGCGCACGAGGTCCGCCATGATGCGGTCGCGGCTGGCGCCGGACTTGCCGCCCAGCACGATCGCCACGATCTGGCGGTCGTCGAGCTTGGCCGCCGTCATCAGGTTGAAGCCGGAATCGCGGGTGTAGCCGGTCTTGATTCCGTCCACGCCCTGGACGTTGCCGAGGAGACGGTTGTGGTTGCCGATGACCCGGCCGCGGAAGGCGAAGGAGCGGGTCTGGAAATAGCGGTAGTAGCGCGGGAAGCGGTCCTGGATCGCCCGGGCGAGGATCGTCAGGTCGCGCGCCGTGGTGATCTGGTCCGCATCCGGCAGGCCGGAGGCGTTGGCGTAGTGGGTGCGGCTCATGCCGAGCGCCTTGGCCTTCTGCGTCATCATCTCGGCGAAGCGGGATTCCGAGCCGGCGATGTTCTCGCCGATGGCGCAGGCCACGTCGTTGGCCGACTTGGTGACGATCGCCTTGATGGCGTCCTCGACCTCGATGGTCGAGCCCGGACGCAGGCCGAGCTTCGAGGGCGCCTGGGAGGCGGCGAAGGACGAGATCGTGAGCGGCGATTCGAGGGTGTAGCGCCCGCGCTCCAGCTGCTCGAACAGCATGTAGAGGGTCATCACCTTGGTGATCGAGGCCGGGTGGCGCAGCGAATCCTCGTTGATCGCGTGCAGCGTCTTGCCCGTCTTCACGTCCACCACCATGGCGGCGTAGGGCGGGTTGTAGCCGCCACCCCCGCCACCGCGATGGTGATGGCCGCGGCGCGCCTCGGCCGGAGAGGCGAGGGCGGCCAGAACGGCCGCCGCCGCGATCGCGGCCGTGAGAGCGGGAACCCTGGCGGGCGCCCGGCCGTCGCGGGGAGTATGGCTACGCATCACGACTCACTGCCTCGACATGCACGACCCGCGGGCCGGCTTGCACCGCAACATCTCGGCGGGGAGGGCGACCGTGCCGCCGTTACCCCGCAACATCTGTCAATCAGGCTAGGTGGACGCAGTTACGGCCCGGTTAATGCTGCGGGACCAATTCGCCGGATCGCGGCCCATGGTGCACTGCAATATATCGCTTGACGTTTCATGGTGCATCGCACACATAAACGGCACGGGCCGCGTTCGGCCTCGCGGGCATCTGCCCGGCACATCAGGGTAAGCCCCACGGGGCGGAAGGATCACCAGATGACCCAAATGTACGAGAAGGCCGCCGAGCTGAACAAGACCGGCCTCGCCACCATGATGAAGGGCGTCTCGTCGCTCGCCAAGACCAACCAGACGGCCGGCATCGAGATCGCCGACTTCGCCAAGGAATCCTACAGCGCCGGCGCCGAGACCATGAAGAAGCTGGCCGGGGCCCGGACGCTGCAGGCCGCCCTCGAGATCCAGGCCGAGTACCTCAAGGCCTCCTTCGAGCGCCTCCAGAGCCAGGCCAAGGTGATGATCGAGCTCTACCAGGGCCTCGCCCAGGAGGTCGGCGCCCCGCTGCAGGCCCAGGCGCCGTTCGACATGAAGACCCTGTTCGATCCGAAGGCTTTCTTCGATCCCAAGACGTTCTTCAACCCGAAGGCATTCGACCTGAACTCCTTCCCGAAGCTCCCCGGCTTCCCGGCGGTCGACCAGAAGGCCGCCTGACGTCCGGCCTCCCGGGCGCGGTCGGGCCGCGCCAAGGAGGCTTTCCCGATTCTCCCCTCCGGCCCCGTGCGAGCGATCGCGCGGGGCCCTCCGCGTTCAGGACCTGGCGACGGGGGCCGGTGCCCCGAAAGCCCCCACGCAATGCCGGACCGTGGCAGTCTCGGACAAGTGCGCGCAGCCGACTGGCGAAGCGACCGAACGCCCTATAGATTACTGGCGATGCGAGCGCGCCTCGCCGGCGCGACCCGCGGATGAGCAGCCAACGAGCAGCATGCCGCACCAAGGGGTCGATGCGATTCAGATGACCGACGTCCTGATACGGGGCAGCGAATCCTCACGCGCGGACGGCCCCGAGATCCACAGTCTTCACCGGCGTTTCGCGGATGTGCGGGCGGCGGACGAGCCACGCGAGCCCGGCGGTACGGATGACGGACGGTCCGGGACCGCCATCATCACCCGCACCAAGCCGAAGACCAAGCGACCGAGCCTCTACCGGGTTCTCTTGCTGAACGACGACTACACACCCCAGGAGTTCGTCGTCCACGTCGTCGAGAAATTCTTCAACAAGTCGCAGGAAGTCGCGTTTCAGATCATGATGCACGTGCACCACAACGGTGTCGGCGAGTGCGGGATCTTCACGTACGAAGTTGCGGAGACCAAGGTGACGCAGGTCATGGACTTCGCCCGCAAACACCAACATCCTCTCCAGTGCGTTATGGAAAAGAAATAGGCACCCCACACAGAGGCCACGCTTTGCCCAGCTTCTCTCGCAGCCTAGAACAAGCTCTCCACCGCGCCCTGGCGCTCGCCGGCGAGCCCCGGCACGAATATGCGACGCTGGAGCATCTCCTGCTCGCCCTCGTGGACGATCAGGACGCGGCGGCCGTCATGCGGGCCTGCAACGTCGAGGTCGACACGCTCAAGCGCAGCCTCGTGGAATACGTCGACACCGAGTTGTCGAACCTGATCGGGGACGGCCGCCAGGATGCCAAGCCGACGGCCGGCTTCCAGCGGGTGATCCAGCGCGCGGTGATCCACGTGCAGTCCTCCGGGCGGGAGGAGGTCACGGGCGCGAACGTGCTGGTGGCGATCTTCGCCGAGCGCGAGAGCCACGCCGCGTACTTCCTGCAGGAGCAGGACATGACGCGCTACGACGCGGTCAACTACATCAGCCACGGCATCGCCAAGCGACCCGGCGCCTCCGAGGCCAAGCCCGTGCGCGGGGCGGATGACGAATCCGCCTCCGAGCGTCCGAGCGGCGACGAGGGCGAGGGCCGCACGAAGAAGAAGGGCGACGCCCTCGAGGCCTACTGCGTCAACCTCAACAAGAAGGCCCGCGACGGCCGGATCGACCCGCTCATCGGCCGCGAGGCCGAGGTGCAGCGCACGATCCAGATCCTCTGCCGCCGCCAGAAGAACAACCCGCTCCTCGTGGGCGAGCCCGGCGTCGGCAAGACCGCCATCGCCGAGGGCCTCGCCCGCAAGATCATCAACAAGGAGGTGCCCGAGGTCCTCATCGAGGCCACGGTGTTCTCCCTCGACATGGGCACCCTGCTGGCCGGCACCCGCTATCGCGGCGACTTCGAGGAGCGCCTGAAGCAGGTGATGAAGGAGATCGAGGCGCATCCGAACGCGGTGCTCTTCATCGACGAGATCCACACGGTGATCGGCGCCGGCGCCACCTCCGGCGGGGCGATGGACGCCTCGAACCTCCTCAAGCCCGCGCTGGCCAACGGCAGCTTACGCTGCATCGGCTCGACCACCTACAAGGAGTACCGCCAGTACTTCGAGAAGGACCGCGCCCTGGTGCGCCGCTTCCAGAAGATCGACGTCAACGAGCCGTCGATTCCCGACGCGATCGAGATCGTGAAGGGCCTGAAGCCGTATTTCGAGGAGTTCCACAAGCTCAAGTACACCACCGAGGCCGTGAAGGCCGCGGTCGAGCTGTCGGCGCGCTACATCAACGACCGGAAGCTGCCGGACAAGGCGATCGACGTCATCGACGAGACCGGCGCCTCGCAGATGCTGGTGCCGGAGGCGCGCCGCAAGCGCACCATCGGCGTCAAGGAAATCGAGGCGACCATCGCCACCATGGCCCGCATCCCGCCGAAGACCGTCTCGAAGGACGACGCGGTGGTTCTCAAGAACCTCACCGAGAACCTGAAGCGGGTCGTCTACGGTCAGCCGAACGCCATCGACGCCCTGACCTCGGCGATCAAGCTGGCCCGTGCCGGCCTGCGCGATCCGGACAAGCCGATCGGCTCCTACCTGTTCGCGGGCCCCACCGGCGTCGGCAAGACCGAGGCCGCCAAGCAGCTCGCCGCCTCCCTCGGCGTCGAGATGCTGCGCTTCGACATGTCGGAGTACATGGAGCGGCACACGGTCAGCCGGCTCATCGGCGCGCCCCCCGGCTATGTCGGGTTCGACCAGGGCGGCCTGCTGACGGACGGCATTGACCAGCACCCGCACTGCGTGCTGCTCCTCGATGAGATCGAGAAGGCGCATCCGGACCTGTTCAACATCCTGTTGCAGGTCATGGACCACGGCAAGCTGACGGATCACAACGGCAAGCAGGTCGATTTCCGCAACGTGATCATTATCATGACCACGAATGCGGGCGCCTCCGACCTCGCGCGCTCGGCCTACGGCTTCACCCAGGCCAAGCGCACGGGCGACGACGTCGAGGCGATCAACAAGCTGTTCGCGCCGGAATTCCGCAACCGGCTCGACGCGATCATCTCCTTCGGCCACCTGCCGAAGGACGTGGTGGCGAAGGTGGTCGACAAGTTCGTCCTCCAGCTCGAGGCGCAGCTCGCCGACCGCAACGTCACCATCGAGCTCTCGGACGAGGCGCGCGAGTGGCTGACCGAGAACGGCTACGACGACGCGATGGGCGCCCGGCCGATGGCCCGCCTGATCCAGTCGACCATCAAGACGCCCCTGGCCGACGAGGTCCTGTTCGGGCGGCTGAAGGATGGCGGCGCGGTTCGGGTCGTCCTGCGCAAGGGCGAGGGCGCGGAGAAGGACGGGCTCGGCTTCGAGTTCCCGGCCGGTCCGGTCACGCCCAAGCCCGAGAAGGACGTCGCCAACGCGGCCAAGAAGCACAAGCGCACGAAGGCCAAGGCCTCCGCCCGCAAGACGAACGACAAGCGCGACGACAAGGGCGGCCCGAGCGGCGGGTCCGGCGGCGTCCGCACCGTTCCGAAGGTGCCGCTGGTCAAGGCCTAAGGGGTCACGGCCCGGGACCGGTCACGGCGATCGGCCCGGGGCGGACCAGCGAGCATCGAACCGGCCTCTCCCGATGGGAGGGGCCGTTTTTTTCAGGCCCCGCGGGTGGCGGAAAAACCGCGTCCGGCGGTCGACACGGGGTCGCCGGATGGTTAGCAAGCGCGGGAACGGAGAGCGGGTACTGCGAGAGACTGGCCGGATACGCCTCCCCATCGCTGAGATCGGTTGAGGAGGGGCGTCCCCGATGAACGACTTGCACGAGGGCCCCCTCACGCCGATCGCGACCAAGCAGCCCCCGGCCCCCAAGCTCACGGCCCGCGAGCAGCGCCGCCTGCGGCGCAGACGCCGCCGGCGGGGCGAGGAGATCCTGGGCTGGATTCTCGTCCCGCTGATCGTCGTCGGGATCTACTGGGGCGTCACCGCCGCGCTCGACTTCCTCGGAACCTCGCCGGGCCAGCTCTGGGACCAGCTGATGCAGGTCAAGGCGATGATGGAGAAGAAGAGCTGATCCCTCAGCCCCGCCGGAGGGCGTGGATCGAGAACAGCCGGTCGGGATCGGTCCAGACCGCCTCGGCCCGCCAGCCGGCCTCGCCCGCCAGGGCACGGAACCGCTCGACCGTGTACTTGTAGCTGTTCTCGGTGTGGATCGTCTCGCCCTCGGCGAAGGCGATCGCCCGGTCGGCGATCCGGATCGTCTGCGCCTTCAGGCTGACGAGATGCATCTCGATGCGGGACGCCTCCGGATTGAAGAAGGCCCGGTGGGCGAAGGCGTCGAGATCGACCTCTGCGCCGAGTTCCCGCCGCATCCGCACGAGCAGGTTGCGGTTGAAGGCCGCCGTCACGCCGGCCGCGTCGTCATAGGCGGCATCGAGCAGCGCCTTCTCCTTCACCAGGTCGACGCCGATGATCAGGGTCGCGCCGGCGCCGAGCACCCGCCCGAAATGGGCGAGGAGCCGGGTCGCCTGCGGCGGCTCGAAATTGCCGATGGTCGAACCGGGGAAGAACCCGGCCACCGGTCCCTCGGAGAGGCCGGCGGGCAGGGTGAAGGCGCGGGTGAAATCGGCCGCGACCGGGGCGATCGTCAGGGTCGGGAAATCGCGGGCGAGGGCTTCGGCCTCGCTCAGGAGGAAACTTTCCGAGACGTCCACGGGCACGTAGGCGGCCAGATCCGGCCGATGCGCCATCAGGCGCCGGACCTTGATGGTCGACCCGCTGCCGAGCTCGACCAGGTTGGCCCGCGCCGGCAGGGCGGCGGCGATGGAGGCTCCCTGCGCATCGAGGATGCCGAGCTCCGTGCGGGTCGGGTAGTATTCCGGCTGCCGCGTGATCGCCTCGAACAGGTCCGAGCCCGCCGCGTCGTAGAAGTACTTCGCCGAGAGGAACTTCTGCGGCGCCGAGAGGCCGGCCAGCACGTCGTCCAGGAACTGGCGCTCGGCGTCGATGGCGGCGATCGGGGTCGCGTCCGTGAAGACGGGATTGATGGTCAAGGGACGTCTCCGGGTACGCGACGATTCAGGGAACGGGGTCGGGGAGTCAGGCCCGGGCGTCCGACAGGCGCAGGCCCGTGAACTGCCAGCGCTGATGGGGATAGAAGAAGTTGCGGTAGCCGACCCGCGCGTGGCCCCGCGGCGTCGCCACCGAGGAGCCGCGCAGGACGAACTGGTTCGACATGAACTTGCCGTTGTACTCGCCGAGTGCCCCGTCCACCGGGCGGTAGCCCGGGTAGGCGGTGTAGGCGCTGCGGGTCCACTGCCAGACCAGCCCGAAGGCGTCGCCGAGCAGGTCGGCGCGGGCCGCCACCTCCCACTCGAACTCGGTGGGCAGGTCCCGCCCGGCCCAGCGGGCATAGGCGTCGGCCTCGTAGTAGCTGATATGGGTGACGGGCAGGGCGGGATCGACCGGGCGGATGCCCGCGAGGGTCATGCTGGCCCAGCCGCCCTCGGCTTCCCGCCAGTAGCCCGGCGCTTCCCAGCCCTCGGCCTGGGCGGCGATCCAGCCGTCCGAGAGCCAGAGTTCGGGGCGCGCGTAGCCGCCATCGGCCATGAAGTCGCGCCACTGCGCGTTGGTGACCAGGGCCCGGTCGATGGTGCCGCCCTGGATCAGCGCATCGTGGCGCGGCGACTCGTTGTCGAAGGAGAAGCCCTCGCCGGCATGGCCGATCGGCTCGATGCCCCGGCGCAGCTCGGCCTTGCCCGACCGGCCCTGGGCCTCGGGAAAGCGCCAGCCTGCGTCGTAGGCCGGTCCGAGCGGGTTCTGCGCGAAGGCATGCAGGATGTCGGTTACCAGCAGTTCCTGGTGCTGCTGCTCGTGGTAGAGCCCGATCTCGAGGACCGGGAGCACCGCCTCTAGGGCGCTCGCCGAGGCTTGGCCGAGGAGCGCGGCGACGGCGCGGTCCACATGCGCGCGGTAGGCGGCGACCTCGTCCGCCGTCGGGCGGGTGATCAGGCCGCGCAGGATGCGCGGCTGACGCGGACCGGCGGCGACGTAGTACGAGTTGAACAGGTAGTGCAGCCGCTCGTCGTAGATGGCGTAGCCCGGCAGATACTCGCGCAGCAGGAACTGCTCGAAGAACCATGTCGTGTGCGCGCGGTGCCACTTGGTCGGGCTGGCATCGGCCATCGACTGGACCTGCTGGTCCTCCGGGGAGAGCGGCGCGGCGCGGCGCTCGGTCTCGTCGCGGACATGGTGGAAGGCCGCGATCCAGGCCGCGCGATCCACCGGGGCAGCCGAGAGGGGCGGGGGCGGGAAGGCGGATCGACCGGGCTCGGCCCCAGAGGTCTCGCGAAACGCTGCCGTCGCTGCCATGGCGACCACTCCCAGACTCGGATGTTCAAACTCGAACGTGAGAGGGGAGATATGGCCGCGCGCGCATTCGGCAACGGAAGCCCGGCGGGGTCCTTCGTCGCGGCCACGCTCCGCCGCCGGATCGATCGCCTTTTTGCCGCCACGGTGACCACCCCTTAACCCTCCGGGGCCGACATTGACCCGTTGACGCGGGACAGTCGGGCCGGGCTCGGATGCGGATCGATCTCATGGCAGGAGCGACCACGGCGGCGGTGGCGCGGAACGTGGCGCCGGCGCCCACCATCCTGGTGTTCGATTCCGGGCTGGGCGGCCTGACGGTGCTCGAACAGGTCCGGCGCGCCCGGCCGGATGCCGCCTACGTCTACGCCGCCGACGATGCCGCCTTTCCCTACGGGCGCCTGTCCGAGCCGGTGCTGGTGGAGCGGGTGCTTGGCGTGATGGAGCGCCTGATCGGCCTCCACGCCCCGGATCTCGTCGTGGTGGCCTGCAACACCGCCTCGACTTTGGTCCTGCCCGCCCTGCGCCAGCGCTTCGCGACGCCCTTCGTCGGCGTGGTGCCGCCGATCAAGCCGGCGGCGGAGGCGACGCGCTCCCGGGTGGTCAGCCTGCTGGCGACCCCCGGCACCGTGGCCCGCGCCTACACCCACGAACTCATCGAGACCTATGCGGGGGCGTGCGCCGTCACCCTGGTGGGCGCCCCGAACCTCGCCGGCTTCGCCGAAGCCGAACTGGCCGGGCTGCCCGTCGACGACGCGGCCCTGGCCCGCGAGATCGCACCCTGCTTCGTCACCCTGGAGGATGGCCGGCGCACCGACGTGGTCTGCCTCGCCTGCACCCACTATCCGCTCCTGCTCGCCCGGTTCCAGGCCCTCGCGCCCTGGCCCGTGACCTGGATCGACCCCGCGCCCGCCATCGCCCGGCGCGTGACGCAGCTGATCGGGCCGAGCCCCCGCGCCCCGGGCCGGGACGACGCAGCGGTGCTCGGCGCCTTCACGAGCGGCGCCGGCCTGACCTCGCCGCTGCGCCGCTCCCTGGAGGAGCGCGGCATCGGCCGCGTCGCCGTCGAGGCCATGCCCCTTGGCCTGCAATAGACGATCGGCAGCCGGCTCGGCATTGACGGCGGCGGTGGCGTGCTCTAACGAGGCGCCGGTAACGGGGCTCCGACGAGGGGCCCCGCTGCATTTTCAAGCGCACCCGTGGGCGGCAATGTCCGTCCTGTCGTTCCGCTTCAGGCTCCCGGGCCCGGCGGAAAGAGGAGGGCGCGTTCCTCGATAGATCTCCATTGCGAGAGGAACCGCGATGTCAAAACGCATTCAGGCGAAGCATAAGCTCGATCGCCGCATGGGCCAGAACATCTGGGGCCGCCCGAAGAGCCCCGTGAATCGCCGCGAGTACGGCCCCGGCCAGCACGGCCAGCGCCGCAAGGGCAAGATGTCCGACTTCGGCACGCAGCTGCGCGCCAAGCAGAAGCTCAAGGGCTACTACGCCAACATCACCGAGAAGCAGTTCCGCCGCTACTACGCCGAGGCGATCCGCCTGCGCGGCGATTCCGGTGAGAACCTGATCGGCCTGCTCGAGCGCCGCCTCGACGCCGTCGTGTACCGCGCGAAGTTCGTGCCGACCCCGTTCGCGGCCCGTCAGTTCGTCAACCACGGCCACGTCAAGGTCAACGGCCAGCGCGTGAACATCGCCAGCTACCTCGTGAAGCCGGGCGACCTGATCGAGGTCAAGGATTCCTCGAAGCAGCTCGAGATCGTCGTCGTGGCCGCGCAGCTCGCCGAGCGCGACGTGCCCGACTACATCGAGGTGGATCACTCCAAGATGACGGCCCGCGTCACCCGCGTGCCGAACCTCGGCGAGGTTCCCTACCCGGTCCAGATGGAACCGAACCTCGTGATCGAGTTCTACTCGCGCTGATCCCACCGGGTCATCGTCGACGATACGGAAAGGGCCGCCCGCGAGGGCGGCCCTTTCCCGTTGTGGGCGAGCCCGCGGAAAGACCCCGCCGGCCGGTCCCTCAGCGAGGGAGGGCGGCGGCGCCCTGGGACGCGCGGTTGCGCGACTGCAGGGCGCGGGACGCGTCGCGGGCGCTCGGCGGAAGCCCGGCATCCGCCGCAGTCGCGGGGCCGTCGCCCGGCGCACCCGGCGCGGCGAGCCCGGGCCGATCGCGCCCGCCGGTCTCGAAGCCGTAGCCCGCATTCACGCCGGCATAAAAACCCGTGAAGTCCTCCGCCGCGGCCGGGGCGTTGGCCGCCAGGCCGGCGAGGCCGATCAGTGCGAGGAGGGCGGTCCGCATCCCGGTCTCCGAAGGCGATGTCATGGCGATGTCATGGGGTGAAACGCGAAACGGCGGCCCGGATGGGGGCCGCCGCTTCAGTCATGCCGTGAAAGGTGGCCGCAGCGCGGCCAGCCCGGGACGATCAATCGTCGACGTTGATGCTCTGGGCCTCGCGGCCCTTCTGGCCCTCGACGACGCCGAGGACGACCTGCTGGCCTTCGGCCAGGGAGTCGAGGCCGGCACGGGAGAGGGCGGAGCGGTGCACGAACACGTCCTTGCCGCCGTCGTTGACGGAGACGAAGCCGAAGCCCTTGGCCGGGTCGTACCACTTCACGGTGCCGGTCATCTCGGTGGACGGGCCGCTGGCGAAGCGGCCGCCGCCACGATCGCCACCGCGGTCGCCGTAGCCACCACCGCCGCCATAGCCGCCGCCACCGCCGAAGCGGTCGCCGCCGCCGAAGCCGCCGCTGCGGGGCGGACGCGCGTCGCGCATGGGAGCGGCCTCGGCCGTGGAGGTGTCGACGCTGGTGACGTCGGTCACCTGCGGACCCTTCTGGCCCTGGGCGGTGTGAACCGTCAGGCGCGTGCCGGGCAGGAGGTCGGCATGGCCAGCGGCTTCGACGGCGCGGATGTGGAGGAAGGCATCGCCCGAGCCGTCAGCCAGCTCGACGAAACCGAAGCCTTTCTCCTTGTTGAACCACTTGACCGTCGCATCGCGCTCCGGTCCAGAGGGTGCCGCGGCGGCGCGCGACGGACCACGGTCGAAACCGCCGCCACCGCCGAAACCACCACCGTAGCCACCGCCGCTCGGAGGAGCCTGATCCGGCCAACGCGGCTCGGCTCCACCCTCATCGAAGCCGCGCTTCTGCGGCCCCCGAAAATCACGACCACGTCCCATAGAAAGCTCGCAAAAACCGTCCGCCGACCATCAGTTTCGATAACCGCGTGCGCGCCATCCCAGACAGCCCACGCTCCGCACTATCATTACTCCCAGCAGCGGTGACCAAGAATAACGCCTTAGTCCTGACTGAAAGACGCCTTGATCGCAAGATGCATCTGTCCCGGTTGGCGAGGGTTCCGTAACTTTCCTGCGGCAAAATGCGTAGCTTTTTTACGCACCCGTGCCCGTGCCGGCCGCGGTGCCCGCGCCTTGGGCAATTCTCCGACGGCCCGATCGAATCGATTGTCCGGCCGATCTTAGCAAAACGCAAAGTCTCGGCCGCTAGGGTGGGCACGGGGCAGGTCCGCCCCGAGCCACCGGGTCCGACGCCGCACCGATGATCGCCACGCCGAGTTTTCCGGATCTCTCCGCGCTCGTGGTCGACGAGAGCCTGTATATCCGCCGCATCGTGCGCGACATGCTGATGCGCGTCGGGATCAAGCGGGTCCTCGAGGCGCCGGACGGGGCGGAGGCCCTCGGCGTCCTGGCCGAGAGCAAGCCCGACCTGACGATCATCGACTGGGATCTCGCCATCCTCTCCGGCGAGGAGTTCATCCGGCTCGCCCGGACGCCTACCACCTCGCCGTCGCCCACCGTACCGATCATCCTGATGCTGGCGCAGCCGCGCCGGAACGTGGTCGACCGGGCGATATCGCTCGGCGTCAACGAGATCATCGCCAAGCCGTTCTCGCCCAAGACCCTGTGGTCGCGCCTCGACGAGGTGATCAACCGGCCCCGTCCCTTCTCCCAGGTGAAGAGCCTGCTCCGGCCGGTGCCACGCATGGCCGCCGCGGGCAAGCTCGGCTGACGCTCCGTTCCAGCCGCCGAAATCATCCCCGATCCGTGCGCCCCGGCGATCGAGGCTTTGCAGTTTACCGGGGAGACCTGTAGCGTCGCGAGAACGTGTTGGTCCGGCTCTCCGCCTGGGACCACGATCGGGGATTTCGGCTCGGCCGATGAGGGAAGAGAGCGCCGCGACCATGCCGGCCCGCCCGAGCGGCGGGAAGACGCCGTCATCGGCACCGGACGCGCACGCCGATGCGCCGGGCACCCCGGGACGCGCGAACCGTCGCAGCGCCTATGCCGCCCTCGACCTCGGCACCAACAATTGCCGCCTCCTCGTAGCCGAGCCGGCCAGCCACGGCTTCCGGGTCGTCGACGCCTTCTCGCGCATCGTCCGCCTCGGCGAGGGCCTGGGCAGCTCCGACCGCCTGAGCGAGGCCGCCATCGAGCGCACCCTCGAGGCCCTGCGGGTCTGCAAGGCCAAGATGCAGGCCCGCGGCGTCGTGCGCGCCAAGATCATCGCCACCGAGGCCTGCCGCCTCGCGGTGAACGGGGCCGCGTTCGTCGAGCGCGTGCGCAACGAGGTCGGTCTCGACCTCGAGATCGTCGACCGCCAGACCGAGGCCTACCTCGCGGTGACGGGCTGCGCCGCCCTGGCCGACCCCTACTCCGAATCGGTGGTGATCTTCGACATCGGCGGCGGCTCCACCGAGATCGCCTGGCTCGACGGGGCGGCCACGAACCCCTCCGCCGACCCGACCCTGCGCATCCGCGCCTGGGATTCCCTGCCCGTGGGCGTCGTCACCCTGGCCGAGCGCCATGGCGGCTCGAACGTCACCCGCCTGACCTTCGAGGGCATGGTGGAGGAGGTGGCCGACCTCCTGGCGCGCTTCGCCATCCGGGCGGCGCCGGCGGCCAATGCCCGGCACTTCCACCTGCTCGGCACCTCCGGTACGGTGACGACGCTGGCGGCGATGCACCTGCGCCTCGCCCGCTACGAGCGCCGGCGGGTCGACGGCCTGTGGATGAGCGACGCCGATGTCGGCGAGGCCATCGACGACCTCCTCGACACCCGGCTCGAACAGCGCGCGGACAATCCCTGCATCGGGCGCGACCGCGCGGACCTGGTGCTGGCGGGCTGCGCCATCCTGGAGGCGATCCGGCGGGCGTTTCCCTCCGATCGCCTGCGCATCGCCGATCGCGGCCTGCGCGAGGGCCTCTTGATGAACATGATGCGCGAGGACGGCGTCTGGCGCCGTGGGAGCTACCGGTGAGTGACAGGCGTGGTGCCGGCGCGGGTCTGCGCGGCGAACTCAAGCAGCGGGTCAAGACGGGGCGGGGCCGCACCGCCTCGCAGAAGCGCTGGCTCGAGCGCCAGCTCAACGACCCCTACGTGGCCCGGGCCAAGCGGGAGGGCTACCGTTCGCGCGCGGCCTTCAAGCTCATCGAGATCGACGAGCGCTTCAAGCTGCTGAAGCCCGGCCAGCGCATCGTCGATCTCGGCGCGGCCCCGGGCGGCTGGTCCCAGGTGGCGGCCAAGATCGTCGGCGCCAGCGGCAAGATCGTCGGCATCGATCTCCTCGAGATCGAGCCGATGGTCGGCGTCGACTTCATCACCCTGGACTTCCTCGCCCCCGAGGCGCCGAAGCTGCTGACGGACCTGCTCGGGGGCCCAGCCGACCTCGTCCTCTCCGACATGGCCGCCAACACCACCGGCCACAAGCAGACCGACCACCTGCGCATCATCGGCCTGGCCGAGACGGCGGCCGAGTTCGCCCGCGAGATCCTGGCGCCTGGGGGGTCCTACCTCGCCAAGGTGTTCCAGGGCGGCACCGAGGGGACCCTGCTGGCCGACCTGAAACGCGACTTCGCCAGCGTCCGCCACGTGAAGCCGAACGCGAGCCGGGCCGATTCGAGCGAGCTCTACGTGCTCGCCTCCGGATATCGCGGTCCGGCCGGTGCCGCCCTCGACCCGCGCGACGCCTGACGCCCGCCGCGAAAACCGAGTCGTCGAAGCTTGATCGCGCTGCGCTCGACGCAGAGCGGGAGGGAACGGCTGCGAATTCTCGACTGACGAGACCTTGCTCCGCGAGCCTCCGACGCACCCGATAGGGCGTGAATACTGATCTTAGTACTATATCTCTCGAATCTTATGGACATATAGAAATATAGATCCACTTGCGGAGCTTGCGCAGCGCAACACGATTGGTGCAGGACAACATCTCCACGAGATCGTTCTGTGAGCCTGCCTCATGTCCAAGACGTTTCCCCGTCAGTCCGGCTCCGAGACTGAAAAACGAATTCACCGCCGCGCGTTCTTGGAGTTCCTGTCGGCCAGCCCCGTGGTGGCGCCATCGATGGCGAGCGCGCTGGCCGGTCTCTCGGTCCTCGGCAGCGAGGCCGCCATGGCCCAGAGCTACGACGTCCTGCGCCAGTCTCCCGCCAATATCGGCGCGATCATCGACGATCCGAGCCAGGCCCTCAACGTCTTCGATTTCGAACCGGCCGCGAAGAAGGCCCTGCCTCCGGCCCATTACGGCTACCTCGCCAGCGGCGTCGACGGCGACGAGACCCTGAAGGCGAACCGCGAGGGATTCGAGAAGATTCGCATCCGGGTGCGCCGCCTGATCGACGTGCGCAGGATCGACACCACGGTGAAGATCTTCGGCGAGACCTGGGCGAGCCCGATCGTCCTGGCCCCGGTGAGCAGCCAGGGCGCCTTCCACCCCGAGGCCGAGTCGGCCGTGGCGCGCGGCGCCAAGGTCAAGGGTCACCAGATGATCCTGTCCACCGTGGGCAGCACCGCGATCGAGGACGTGATCAAGGAGCGCGGCGCGCCGGTCTGGTACATGCTCTACCCCACCGACGACTGGGCGGTGACCGAGGCCCTGGTGAAGCGGGCCGAGAAGGCCGGCGCCCCCGCCATCGTGCTCACGGTCGACCGCCAGGGCGGCCGCAACACCGAGACGCTCTTCCGCGAGCGCCGGCTGGACACGCGCAACTGTTCGGATTGCCATACCCCCGGCTTCAAGAACGAGGTCAGCCGCAAGCCGATGTTCGACGGCATCGACGTGTCGAAGGTCACCAACCTCTACGGCACCGGCATGACCTGGGACTACGTGAAGCGCCTGCGGGGCATCGTGAAGGGCAAGCTCGTCCTCAAGGGCATCGTCACCCACGAGGATGCCCGGAAGGCCCTCGACTACGGCATCGACGCCCTGATCGTCTCGAACCACGGCGGCCGCGCCGAGGAGAGCCTCGAAGCGACGATCGATGCGCTGCCGGAGGTGGTCAGGGCGGTCAACCGCAGGGTGCCCGTCCTCGTCGATGGCGGCATCCGCCGCGGCACCGACGTCATCAAGGCCCTGGCCCTCGGCGCCGACGCCGTCTGCATCGGCCGCCCCTACGTCTGGGGCCTGGCCGCCTTCGGCGAGCCCGGCGTCACGGCGGTGCTGGCGATCATGCAGCGCGAGTTCGAGACCATCATGCGGCAGGTCGGCGCCACGAAGCTCTCCGAGATCACCGCGGCCAGCGTCAGCCGCGCCTGAACGAACGGGCGGCGCGGCCGATCGGGTCGCCGTGACCGGAACGTCGCTCCCCGGGCCGCCCGGGGAGCGACGAGGCCGCACAGAGGCGTGACCTCGGCACCCTCACGTCTGGCCGTCCTCTTTCGGCGACCCTGTTCGCCAGCCCTCGGGCGCGGGCGAACGGGCCTTCGACGTGACCGGAACGCGACCGCGAACGGCCTCGGACGCCCCTGTTCGATCCGCTTCGGCGCGAAGATGTGCCAGTCGCCGCCCCGGCGAAGGCAGGAATCAGTATCGATCCGCACCGGCGGTGAGATTCGACGGCCTCCGGACTGCGCGACATTACGCCTTCATTAGCTCTGACCGACGCGAACATTGGCGAGGCCGGGCGGAGCAAGACTTTCTCCACGCTCGGCACGCTACATCGGCAAACCTGACCCGGGCACCTGTCCCCGGACGCGCAGGCGATGCGGAGCTGCCCATGTTCTCCCGGTTTCTGGTGTCCCTGCTCGCGGCCGGGCTCGGGTTCGGCGCGACCGCCGCGTCGGCCAAGGACGTTCCCGTCGCCAAGGTCAAGGATTGGGAGATCAGCCGCAGCGGAGGGGGCGACAAGGCCAAGTGCCTGATGGCGCGCGGCTACCAGGACCCGGACGACGAGAATGCCAGCTCGGTGGTCGTGGCCACCCATCCCGGCCTGCTCATCCTTTCCCTCGGCTACCAGGGCTGGTCGCACGACAAGGGCAACCGGACCGTCGTGCTCCTGGCCGGGGGGAAGGTGATCGACCCGCGCTCCAAGTGGAAGGCGGACGGGACCCAGATGACGGGCGAGTTCCCGGACACGCTCCTGCCCCATCTCCTCGACGCCGACGCCATCGTGCTGCGCTTCAAGGACGGCGACGCCGACTTCAAGATCCCGGCCTTCGCGCAAGCCTTCGACGCCCTGAAGCGCTGCAACGGAGGTCCGGCGGAGGCCGCGGCGGAACTCCCGTCGGAGGGGCGGATCGCCAACTATGCCAGCGGGCTCTTCTTCCAGAAGGCGCTGAAGGATTGCGACGTCGCGAGCACGGGCAAGCAGCGGGCCGAGCTCGACGCCAAGCTCGCGGCGATGCGCCCGGAGATGAGCCCGATCCAGGCACTGATCGACATCGAACTCGGCAAGCGCTTCAACGACCCGAAGGAGCCGTTCTGCCCGAAGCCGGACGATGCGGCGGGGTTCGGCACAGCCCTCGGCCAGTACCTCGTCCTGTCCCCGGAAGCCTTCGCGGCCGAGACGGAGCGGCGCCAGAGCGAGAAGAGGGCGGCCGCGCGGCCCCCGGAGACCCGGATCAAGGTCTACGGGATGGGCCTGATCTTCCAGAAGCTCCTCGCCAGTTGCGAGATCCCCACCACGGCGCGGCAGCGGGCCGATTTCGATGCCAAGCTCGCCGCCCTGGCGCCCGAGATGGCGCCGGTCCTGGGCGAGATCCAGGGCAAGCTGCAGCCGACCTTCGCCAAGCCGGACGGCGAGCTCTGCGCCGCCTTCCGCGACCTCTCGGACGATCCGCAGCCCATCCTGGCATTCTCGACCCGGACGCCCGAGGATTTCGCCACCTTCATGGATGCCCGCGAGGCCGCCAGGTCGGCGGCCAAGCCGACGGAGCCGGCGGAGCCGCCGGTGCCCGGCGCCAAGCTCTGAGCCGCGACCAAACCCCCATTCCAACCGGAGCCCCCCTCATGAAGCGCCCGTCGCCGACCCGGTCCTGGCTGTTCGGCCTCCTCGCCGGTCTCGTTCCCGCAGGGGTCGCGGGGGCCCAGGAGCGTCCCCTGTTCGAGAGCCTGAACGGCTGGCAGGTGGAGCGGGCCACCAGCATCACCGGCAGTCCGTCCTGCGTGATCGTGCGGGCCTATGTCGACGAGGACGATGACGACGCCGACAATGCCGTCACCTTCGCGCTGGAGAACAAGGCGCTCGTCGTGGTGCTGACCTACGGCAAGTGGCGGCACGACAGGGACGAGAAGATCGTGGCCGCCACCGAACTCGGCGGCAAGACCGTGAGCGCCAAGTCGACCTGGACCGGCAACGGCACCCAGCTCGTCGGGACCCTGCCGGCCCCCCTTGCCGAGAGGGCCGCGGAATCCGAGGAGATCCTGATCAAGGGCAAGGGCTGGAAAGCGGGGTTCGACCTGACCGGCGCCGCCGACGCCTTCGCGGCGATGAAGCGCTGCAATGCCGGCGGGGCGGCCAAGCCGCGGACCTGAGGCCTCAGATCCGGCAGGCGCCCTCCAGCGCCGTGTTCTCGGCCTCGGTGAAGACGCGGGAGCGGATCAGGAAGCGCTGGTCGCGCCCGTTCTCCAGGGAGAACATGCCGCCGCGGCCGCGCACCACGTCGAGGATGAGGTGCGTGTGCTTCCAGACCTGGAATTGCGGCCGGCTGATCCAGAAATCGGCCCCAGCCACGGTGCCGAGATGGACGTCGCTGTCGCCGGTGAGGAAATCGCCCACGGGATAGCACATCGGCGACGAGCCGTCGCAGCAGCCGCCCGACTGGTGGAACATCACGGGGCCGTGCTCGGCCCGCAATTCCTCGATGAGCGCGATGGCGGCGGGGGTCGCGGTGACGCGCAGGGGCGTCCCGTCGGCGCCGGCCTGGTCGGCGGTGGTCGGGTCGAGGGCGGTCTCGCTCATCGGGCGGTCTCCGGGGCGGGTCATTCGGGAGAGATAGGGCGGAAGACGAAAAAGCCCCGGCCGTCATCCGGCCGGGGCAAGTCTCACGCGGGTCTGCGTGGCCTGAACGGGTCCTAGAAGAAGCCGAGCTTCTTGGCCGAGTAGCTGACCAGCATGTTCTTGGTCTGCTGGTAGTGGTCGAGCATCATCTTGTGGTTCTCGCGGCCGATGCCGGACTGCTTGTAGCCGCCGAAGGCCGCGTGGGCCGGGTAGGCGTGGTAGCAGTTCGTCCAGACGCGGCCGGCCTGGATGGCGCGGCCGAAGCGGTAGGCGCGGTTCCCGTCGCGGGTCCAGACGCCGGCGCCGAGGCCGTAGAGGGTATCGTTGGCGATGCTCAGGGCGTCGGCATCGTCCTTGAAGGTCGTCACCGAGAGGACGGGGCCGAAGATCTCCTCCTGGAAGATGCGCATCTTGTTGTGGCCCTTGAACACCGTGGGCTTCATGTAGAAGCCCTCGGCGAACTCGCCCTCCTTGACGTTGCGCTCGCCGCCGGTGAGGCACTCGGCGCCTTCCTGGCGGCCGATGTCGACGTAGCTGAGGATCTTCTCCAGCTGCTCCGAGGAGGCCTGGGCGCCGATCATCGTGGCGGGATCGAGGGGGGACCCTTGCGTGATCGCCTCGACGCGCTTGATCGCCCGCTCCATGAAGCGGTCGTAGATCGACTCATGCACCAGGGCGCGGCTCGGGCAGGTGCAGACCTCGCCCTGGTTGAGGGCGAACATCGTGAAGCCCTCCAGCGCCTTGTCGAAGAAGTCGTCATCCTCGTTGGCGACATCCGCGAAGAAGATGTTCGGCGACTTGCCGCCGAGCTCGAGCGTCACCGGAATCAGGTTCTGCGAGGCGTACTGCATGATCAGCCGGCCCGTCGTCGTCTCGCCCGTGAAGGCGATCTTGGCGATGCGGGGCGAGGAGGCCAGCGGCTTGCCGCACTCGAGGCCGAAGCCGTTGACGATGTTGAGCACGCCCGCGGGCAGCAGATCGGCGATGAGCTCGACCACCACGAGGATGGAGGCCGGGGTCTGCTCGGCGGGCTTGAGCACGATGCAGTTGCCGGCCGCCAGCGCCGGGGCGAGCTTCCACACCGCCATCAGGATGGGGAAGTTCCACGGAATGATCTGGCCGACGACGCCGAGGGGCTCGTGGAAGTGGTAGGCGACGGTGTCGTGGTCGATCTCGGAGATCGAGCCTTCCTGCGCGCGGACGCAGCCGGCGAAGTAGCGGAAATGGTCGATGGCGAGGGGGATGTCGGCGTGGGTCGTCTCGCGGATCGGCTTGCCGTTGTCCCAGGTCTCGGCCAGCGCGATCAGGTCGAGGTTCTCCTCCATCCGGTCGGCGATCTTGTTCAGGATGCGGGCGCGCTCGCCCGGCGCGGTGCGGCCCCAGGCCTCCTTGGCGGCATGGGCGGCGTCGAGGGCCTTGTCGACGTCGGCGGCATCCGAGCGGGCGACCTCGCAGATCACCCGGCCGGTGATCGGGGAGGTGTTCTCGAAGTAGCGTCCCGCCACCGGCGCGACCCACTGGCCGCCGATGAAGTTCTCGTAGCGCGCCGAGAAGGGCGACTTCGTACCCTGGTTGAGAAATTCCGGCTTGTTCATCGCGTATCCTCCTGATTGTTCTTATGGGCCGCAGCCAAGGCCAGACGCCGCGCCAAATCAAGGTGGACTTTTGGCCAACGGACGGGCGCGGCTCGGATGATCGGTGCGCCCGATGGCGTCGCGGCGCGGGCCGGATGGTAGACCCGTTCGGACGGATTGGCGACCCGGACCGGTCTCAGGGCGGCGTCAGGCGCGCCAGGCGGCGGTTGCCGATGCGCCGCGCCGTCTGGGCGTCGATGCGCGGACCCGAACGGGCGCCGCCGGCCAGGTCGAGGAGCAGGCCCGTCGCCCGGCCGTCGGGCTCGATGTCGAGGGCGATGCGGGTCCCGTCCGGGGCCACGAAGACGCGGTCGCTCTCCGGCGCCAGGACGAGGCGCCCCGGGCCGGCCCCGCGGGCGACGAGCCGGTCCCCCTCGCGGGCGAGGGACACCACGGCGCGCGGACCGGTCCGGTAGAAGGCGACGTAGCGGTCGAGCACGGCGGCCGGCACCGCGATCTCGGTCGCCTCCGGCCGCCCGAGGGCGAGGGCGCCGAGGCGGCGGGACAGGGTCTGGGCCGGCGCGGTCTCGGTGTTGCCGAGGACCACCACGCTCAGACCGAGATCCGGATAGCTGTCCTTGATCGCCGAGAAGCCGTTCAGGAACCCGCCATGGGACAGGAGGCGCTCGCCGTAGGCCCGGCCGACATAGAGGCCGAGCCCGTAGCCGTGGCCGCCGTCCCGGACCATCTCGGCGAGCGCGGCCGGCCGCAGGACGCGGCCGGAGAACAGCGCGGCGTCCCAGGCCACGAGGTCGTCGAGGGTGGAGACGAGCCCGCCGGCCCCCAGCGCGGCCGCCGGCACCACGGGCGGCGCGTTCCGCCACTGCCCGGCGACCCGGTGGTAGCCCGCGGCGCGCCGCGCGATCACCGCCTCGGGGTCGGCGTCGCCCGTGTCCGCGAGGCCGGCGGGAGCGAGGACGAGGCGGTTCAGGGCCTCGGCGAAGGGCGCGCCGGCGGCGCGCTCGACGATCGCCGCCAGGAGGATGTAGCCGGTGTTGCTGTATTCCTGGGCCGAGCCCGCCGGGAACAGCAGCTCCTCGCGAAACAGTCGGCCCACCACCCCCATCGGGGTCCGAGCGGCCCGGGCGAGGGTGGTCGGGTAGTCGGGGAGCGCCGTCACGTTGGGCAGGCCCGCCGTGTGGTCGAGGAGCATCCGCAGGGTGATGGGCGCCCAGGTCGTCGGCAGGCCCGGCATGTGCCGCGCGGCCGGGTCGTCGAGATGCAGCCGCCCGGCCTCCTGCAGCGTCAGGATCGCGGCGGCCGTGAACTGCTTCGTCAGGGAGGCGATCCGGAACCGGGTCTCGGGGGTGTTGGGCACGCACCATTCGCGCTGCGCGGCGCCGTAGGCCTGCCGGAACAGCACCGCCCCGTCGCGGGCCACGATCACGGCGCCGGAGAAGATCCCGGCCCGGGCGTAGGGCCGCACCAGGGCGTCGGCCCGCTCGGCGAAATCCGCCCGCTCGGTCACGTCGGCCTGGGGCGAGGCCGGACCGGGATCGGAACCCGTCCCGGCCGCCGCGGTCCGGACCGGGAGGAGGGCGCCGAGGAGCGCGAGTTGGACGATGCGGCGACGCGTCTCGTGCATGCTGCCGCTGCTCCGCTCCCGACCGCGCCGCCAGGTCGGCGCCCGGTCACGGTTCCCCGGAATTGTGGCACGAGCGCGCCGGCCGGCCCGCGCGGCAGCCATGCGGCGGCCCCGATGGCCCCGCCGCCCCGAAGGCACCAAGACCCCGGCCAAACGTTCTGGCTCGGACGGTGATCCGCCGTGCCGCCCCAGCCCCCCGAGGAACCGTCCCAGGTGAGCAC
>NZ_JBYSXL010000037.1:30534-43189 GCF_058782155.1 Methylobacterium sp. FW306-05-D | reverse complement strand
AGGGCGGTGGCGAGGGCGGCGATACGGGTCTTCATTGTGGCTTACGGGCTCCTTTACAGTACGAACCGGTGTGTTTGGTTCGTTTCATCTGTCTGAACCCAATATGGGGTCTCGTTCTCCGCTATGACGTGCGGTCAGGCACGCGAGAAACAGGATTAACTCTCCGGTCGCGAGATACAGCTCCGCGTCTGTCTGGATGCATCCTGAATACATCTTGCGAAAGACGATCGTCGATCTCGCGCCGGGACGAAATGTTCGGAGGGCCGGCAGGCCCGCAATCGCCGAGACGGCCGGACCCGGCCCGAGCGAAGGCCACGCGGGGTCGATGCCGGCGCGTCCCACGCGGCTATCACCGCGCATTTCGCCCGCGAAGACTCACGGTCGATACAATTTCTCAAATCAGACGCAAATCCACGCACAGGCATGCTCAGATAATCCAACACGATAATGTTAAATTTATCGGGGAACACGACCGTCGCAACAGACTTACAGCCGCACTGTGCCACTCCGGAGCACATGACTGAAAGTCAAACATGAAGACGCTCGCAATGGTTCTGGCCTCTGGCCTGATGTTCGCCAGTTTTTCGATCGGCGCCGCCTCGGCCGCCCCGGGCCTGACGCAGGCCGAGCGGATGCGCGCCAGCTCCTCGATCGGCCATGCCGGCAACTACAAGGCCCGCAAGTACCACATGCGCCACCATGGCCATCGCCACGATGCGATCCACCATTCCCGTGCCAAGCGCACGCACCACACCCGCAACCGCCTGATGCACGGCGACCCCAATGCCCGCAATCCGATGCTGCCCGGCTACGCCCAGCAGCGCGGCACCACCTCGGGCGGCCCGCGCTACTGACGGCGTCCCGCTCCGCCCCCGGGCGGAGCCGATCGCGAGTCCCGGTCGACGCCTCGCGGGTCGATCCGGGCTCGAAATCCGCCGCCGCCGAGGGTCGCGACGCGGCGCGACGCGGTCGAGATCGGCAACCCGAGCGCTCCCTTCGGGTTGAGGGTTCAGGCAGCAGCAGATGGCGTATACGATGTCGAACCGCGGTATACACGCGCCCTTTTTCGTCGCGGCGGCCCTCTCGGCGGCCGTCCTGGCCGGCGGGAGCACCGGGGCGGCGCAGGCCGCGAACCGCTCGGGCATCCACCACCCGCAGGCGCACCGGTATTCCTGCCGGCCGCCGCTGAAGTTCGCCGCCGGGGCCTGCGTGAAGCGCTGCCCGGCCGGATACCGGGATACGGGGCGATCCTGCCGCTTCCGGAGCATGAGCCGGTGATGCGGGACACGGCGGTCGTCACCATCCTGGACGCACCCCGCTGCCATCTCGGCGAAGGTCCCTGCTACGACCCGCGCACCGATACCGCCTGGTGGGTCGACATCCTGGAGCGTCGCCTGTTCGAAGCGCCGCTCGCCGGGGGTGCCGCCCGGATGCACGCGCTGCCCCTGATGGCGAGCGCAGTGGCCGCGGTCGACGAGACCCGTCACCTCCTGGCGGCCGAGGACGGCCTCTACCTGCGCAGCCTGCGGGACGGCGGCCTGACCCTGTTCTGCCCGCTGGAGGCCGAACGGGCCGGCACCCGCTCCAACGACGGCCGGGTCCATCCCTGCGGCGCCCTCTGGATCAGCACGATGGGGCGGAACGCCGAGCCCGGGCACGGGGCGATCTACCATCTGGCCGGCACGCGGGTGACGCGCCTCTATACCAGCCTGACCATCCCGAACGCCCTCTGCTTCTCCCCCGACGGCACCACCGGCTACTTCGCCGATACCGATGCGGGGCTGCTGCAGCGCGTCGCCCTCGATCCCCGCACCGGGTTGCCGGTGGGCGAGCCGGCGACGCTCTACGACCATCGCGGCGGCGAGGGTGGTCTCGACGGCGCCGCCGTCGACGCGGAGGGCCGGCTCTGGTGCGCCCGCTGGGGCGCGTCCTGCATCGACGCCTACAGCCCGGAGGGCACGCGCCTGCGCACGATCGCCCTGCCGGTGACGCGGCCTTCCTGTCCGACCTTCGCCGGCCCCGGCCTGGACCGTCTCCTCGTCACCAGCGCCTACGAGGGCATGACCCAGGCGGAGCGGGACGCCGACCCCGAACACGGCCGCACCCTACTGGTGGCGTTCGGAGGCCGCGGCCTGCTCGAGCCCGCCTTCCGGCTGTCGGCCGACGGCAGCGGGACCTGAGGGGTCCCGGCCCGACGACAGCCGAAACGCTTCCCGAGCACCACAGCCAGGACGACGCCCGGCCCGGCGATGGCGGCGCCGGAACGGCGGGCGACCCCTCCCCGGACGGAATCTACCGGGCACCGTTCGGCCCCGGGCCGACGAGAGGCGCAGGCGGCGGGAAGTCGGACGCGGCCGGTCAAGGAAGACTGGAGCGTTCCGTTCTCGATGCGCAGGGCGGTCTGGAGGCCGCCGGCCTGGATAGACATCGCCCCGTTCGTCGCGGGTGCCGGGCAGGGATCGTTATGTCCAGCGCGGCACCGCTGAGCCTAGAGGCTGTTATGGACCTGTGACGGCTGGATTCCAGATGAAGGGGCATGACCTCTTTACGTAAAGCCTACCCGTCCGACGTCTCCGATGACGAATGGGCGCTGGTCGCCCCCTATCTGACGCTGCTGCGCGCGGATGCGGGACAGCGCGAGCACAGCCTGCGCGAGGTGTTCGACGGGCTGCGCGACGTGGTGAAGACGGGCGCGCCGTGGCGCTGGATGCCCAACGACCTTCCGCCCTGGGAGGCCTGTCTACCAGCAGGCGCAGCGCTGGCTGGCGGCGGGCTGCTTCGAGCAACTGGCCGACGATCTGCGGGCATTGCTGCGTCTGACCTCCGGACGTTCGCCCGAGCCGAGCGCGGCCATCCTCGACAGCGGACCCCGCGCTCCTCGCCGGAGAGCGGCGAGCGGGCTGGCTACGACGGTGCCAAGCGCAACAAGGGCTCGAAGGTCCACCTGGCCGTCGACACCCTCGGCCACCTCCTGGACCTGCACGTCACCCCCGCCGATGCCGACGACCGCGCCCAGGTCGGTCGTTTGGCTGGGGCCGTGCAGGCCGCCACCGGGGACAGCATCGATCTCGCCTATGTCGATCAGGGCTATACGGGCGAGAAGCCGGCCAAGGCGGCCCGCACGCACGGCATCGAACTCGAGGTCGTCAAACTGCCGGACGCCAAGCGCGGCTTCGTCCTGCTGCCGCGGCGCTGGGTGGTGGAGCGCTCCTTCGCCTGGGCGACGCGCTTCCGGCGTCTCGTCAAAGACTACGAGCGCTATCCCAGCACGCTGGCAGACCTCCACATCGTCGCCTTCGTCTGCCCCATGCTCAACAGGCCACTCAACTGACGGGCAGTTCATAACAGCCTCTAGCGCTTCGTCGTAGTGGCGGATCGCGCTTCAGAGCCCGACGCGGTTGCTGCGGCCGGGCAGACGAGGGACCTTGGTGTCGCGCGGCTCGATGGGGCCGGCACAGGTGTAGGTGAACTCGGTCTGCAGATCGGTGAACACGGTCTCGCCGCGGACCCGGCAATCCTCGCGCCCCGTCTCGTTCAGGTAGGTGCGCGCCGCCTCACGGAAGCGCTTGACCCGGGTCAGGGCCGGGTCGCCCCCGGCGAACGCATCGTCGATGCCGCAGCCCGTGGTCTCCCGCAGGGCGTTGGAGACGATCAGCATCTTGCGCACCCGGCGCTGGTCGTAGACCTCGTAGGGGTCCTTGCAGCCGATGGTGACGACCTGAGGCGTCAGGCTGACATAGGTCTTCGAGATGTAAGCGAAGCCCGTGCAGCCCGAGGCGACGAGCCCGAGCGCGACGGTGGCGACGAGGGAGCCGGTGAGCCGGTACACGTTTCGGGCGCCCTTCGCTGGTCTCGGGCCATGGTTGGGCCGGATCGGCATTGAAGCGCAGGCGCGCCCACGGTCAAGCCTCGCCCGGCCACACTCCAGGGGTTTCGAATCCCGCCGCCTCCCCGCCACGGGGAGACGGCGGTGCCGGCGCCCTACTCGGCGGCGGCCGCGAGGTAGCGGGCCGGATCATAGTTCAGGATCGGGCCGAGCCAGCGCTCGACCTCGCGCAGGTCCATGCCCTTGCGGATCGCGTAGTCCTCGACCTGATCGCGCTCCACCTTGGCGACGCCGAAGTAATGCGCCTCCGGATGCGCGATGTAGAGGCCCGAGACCGAGGAGCCCGGCCACATGGCGTAGGACTCGGTGAGCTTCACGCCGATGCGCGACTCCGCCTTGAGGAGGTCGAACAGCGTGACCTTCTCGGTGTGGTCGGGCTGCGAGGGATAGCCGGGCGCGGGACGGATGCCGGCATATTCCTCGCGCACCAGATCTTCCGGCGCGAAGGTCTCGTCGGCGGCGTAACCCCAGAACTCGCGGCGGACCCGCTCGTGCATGCGCTCGGCCAGGGCCTCGGCGATGCGGTCGGCCAGCGCCTTGACCAGGATCGAGCGGTAATCGTCGTTGGCCCGCTCGAAGCGCTCGGCGATGCGCACTTCCTCCAGGCCCGCCGTGACGACGAAGCCGCCGACATAGTCGGCGATGCCGGTCTCGGCCGGCGCGACGAAGTCGGACAGGCAGGTATTGGCGCGCCCGTCACGCTTCGTCAGCTGCTGGCGCAGGCCGAAGAAGGTCGCGAGTTTTTCGGATCGGCTCTCGCCGGTGAACAGCGTGATGTCGTCGCCCACCGAATTCGCCGGCCAGAAGCCGATGATCGCCTTCGGGTTGAACCAGCGCTCGTCGACGATCTGCTTCAGCATCTCCTGCGCGTCGTCGAACAACGCCTTGGCGGCCGGGCCCTGGTTGGGGTCCTCGAAGATCGCCGGGTAGCGGCCCTTGAACTCGTAGGTCTGCAGGAACGGCGTCCAGTCGATGTAGGGCACCAGATCGGCGACCTCGTAGGACGAGTAGACCCGCACGCCGGTGAAGCTCGGCTTCTTCGGCTGGTAGCCCGACCAGTCGATCCGGAACGGATTGGCGCGGGCCTTGGCCAGCGGCAGGCGCTGCTTGTCGAGCTCCGAGCGCGCATGGGCGTCCGAGACCTTGCGGTACTCGGCGCGGATGTTGGCGATGGTCGAGTCCCGCGTCTCCTTCGAGAGCAGGCTCGAGACCACGCCGACCGCCCGGCTCGCATCGGTGACGTAGACGGTCTGGCCGCGGTTGTAGGACGGGTGGATCTTCACCGCCGTGTGGACGCGGCTCGTGGTGGCGCCGCCGATGAGGAGCGGCACCTCGAAGCCCTCGCGCTCCATCTCGGCCGCGACGTGCACCATCTCGTCCAGCGACGGGGTGATGAGCCCGGACAGGCCGACGATGTCGACGTTCTCGCGCCTGGCGACATCGAGGATCTTGGCCGCCGGCACCATCACGCCGAGATCGATGATCTCGTAGTTGTTGCAGGCGAGCACGACGCCGACGATGTTCTTGCCGATGTCGTGGACGTCGCCCTTCACGGTCGCCATCAGGATCTTGCCGGCGGCCTGGCGCTTGCCGTCGCCGCCATTGGCGAGCTTCTCCGCCTCCATGAAGGGCTCGAGATAAGCGACCGCCTGCTTCATCACGCGGGCCGACTTCACCACCTGCGGCAGGAACATCTTGCCGGAGCCGAACAGGTCGCCGACCACGTTCATGCCGGCCATGAGCGGGCCCTCGATGACGTGGAGCGGACGCGCGGACTTCAGGCGCGCCTCCTCGGTGTCGGCCACCACGAACTCTGTGATGCCGTTGACCAGCGCATGCTCCAGTCGCTTCTCGACCGGCGCCTCGCGCCAGGACAGGTCGGCCGTCTTGGCCTGGACGCCGCCGCCGGACTTGAAGCGCTCGGCCGCCTCCAGCAGGCGGTCGGTGGAATCGTCGCGCCGGTTGAGGACGACGTCCTCGCAGAGCTCGCGGAGTTCGGGCGGCAGTTCGTCGTAGATCGCGAGCTGGCCCGCATTCACGATGCCCATGTCCATGCCGACCTGGATCGCGTGGTAGAGGAATACCGCGTGCATCGCCTCGCGCACGGGCTCGTTGCCCCGGAAGGCGAAGGACAGGTTCGAGATGCCGCCCGAGATGTGGGCGTGCGGCAGGGTCTCGCGGATGGTCTTCGTCGCCTCGATGAAGGCGACGCCGTAGCCGTTATGCTCCTCGATACCCGTGGCGACGGCGAAGACGTTGGGATCGAAGATGATGTCTTCCGGCGGGAAGCCCACCTCCTCGGTCAGGACCCGGTAGGCCTTGGTGCAGATCTCGACCTTGCGCTCGTAGGAATCAGCCTGGCCCTGCTCGTCGAAGGCCATGACCACGACCGCCGCGCCGTAGGAACGGCACACCCGGGCGTCCTGGATGAACTTCTCGACGCCCTCCTTCATGGAGATCGAGTTCACGATCGCCTTGCCCTGGACGCATTTCAGGCCGGCCTCGATGACGTGGAATTTCGAGGAATCGATCATCACCGGCACGCGGGCGATGTCGGGCTCGGCGGCCACGAGGTTGAGGAACTCGACCATGGCCTTCTCGGAATCAAGCAGGCCCTCGTCCATGTTGATGTCGATGATGCTGGCGCCTGCCGCGACCTGATCGCGGGCGACGTCGAGAGCCGCCGCGTAGTCGCCGGCCGTGATCAGCTTACGGAATTTCGCCGAGCCGGTGACGTTGGTGCGCTCGCCCACGTTCACGAAGGGGATCTCCTTCGTCAGGGTGAAGGGCTCCAGGCCCGACAGGCGCATCAGCCGGGGCACTTGCGGAATCGCGCGGGGCTTGCACCCTTCGACGGCCTGCGCGATGGCGCGGATGTGGTCCGGCGTGGTGCCGCAGCAGCCGCCGACCATGTTGACGAGGCCGGCGGTGGCGAACTCACCCACCAGCTTGCCCATGGCTTCCGGACTCTCGTCGTAGAGTCCGAACTCGTTGGGGAGACCCGCGTTCGGGTAGGCGCAGACCAGGGTGTCGGCAATGCGCGACAGCTCCGAGATGTGCCCGCGCATTTCCTTGGCGCCGAGCGCGCAGTTCAGTCCGATGGTCAGCGGGCTGGCGTGGCGGAGTGCGTTCCAGAACGCCTCCGGGGTCTGGCCGGACAGGGTGCGGCCGGAGAGATCCGTGATCGTGCCCGAGATCATGATCGGCAGGGTCATGCCCCGTTCCTCGAACACCGCCCAGGCGGCGGCGACCGCCGCCTTGGCGTTGAGGGTATCGAAGATGGTCTCGATCAGGATGAGCTCGGCGCCGCCATCCATCAGGCCGCGGACCTGCTCGACATAGGCCTGCTTGACCTGGTCGAAGGTCACGGCCCGGTAGCCGGGATTGTTGACGTCCGGCGAGATCGACAGGGTGCGGTTCGTCGGGCCGATGGCGCCGGCCACGAAGCGGCGGCGGCCGTCCTGCTTCTCCGCCAGGGCGGCCGCCTCGCGGGCGAGGCGCGCGCCCTCGGCGTTCAATTCGTGGATGATCGATTCCATGCCGTAATCGGCCTGGGCGATCGTGGTGCCCGAGAAGGTGTTGGTCTCGCAGACGTCGGCCCCGGCCAGGAAGTAGTCGAGGTGGATCTGCCGGATCGCGTCCGCTTGCGTCAGAATCAGGAGGTCGTTGTTGCCCTTCTGGTCGTGGCCGTGATCCAGGAACCGCGAGCCGCGAAAATCCGCCTCGCCGTAGCCGAGGCGCTGGATCACGGTCCCCATCGCCCCGTCGAGAACGAGGATTTTCTCGCCCGCGCGCTGGCGCAGGGCGGCTTCGATCTCTTTTCCGTCGACGGGGCGCAGGTCGGTCATGGGTTTCTCACGCGTCATTCCGGGGCCGCGGAGCGGCGCCCGGAATCCAGAACCGCGACGGGTCCGGAGAGTGAAGTTCGACAGGGTCGGCGTGTCGGATCCCGGGCCCACTTGTCGGCGCCCCGGGACGACGTGGGCTCAGGCCGCCTTGGCGGCGACCTTCGGGGCCTGAGCCCGCAGGCCGAGCACGTGGCAGATGGCGTAGACGAGGTCGGAGCGGTTCATCGAGTAGAAGTGGAAGTCGTTGACGCCGTGGTCGACGAGGTCGAGCACCTGCTCGGCGGCCACCGCCGCCGCCACGAGGCGCCGGGTCTCGACGTCGTTGTCCAGGCCCTCGAACCGGGCGGCGAGCCAGTACGGCACCGAGGCGCCGGTGCGGCGGGCGAAGTTCGCCGCCTGCTTGAAGTTCTGCACCGGCAGGATGCCGGGGATGATCGGGATGTCGATGCCCGCGGCCCGAACCTTGTCGACGTAGCGCAGGTAGATGTCGTTCTCGAAGAAAAACTGCGTGATCGCCTGGTCGGCGCCCGCGTCGACCTTGGCCTTCAAGGCGTCGATGTCGGCATCGAGGGAAGACGCCTCCGGGTGCTTCTCGGGATAGGCCGAGACCGAGACCTTGAAGTCGCCGATGCGCTTGATGCCGGCCACGAGGTCGGAAGTCTGGGCGTAACCGCCCGGATGCGGCCGGTAGGCGGTGCCGATGCCGTCCTGCGGGTCGCCGCGCAGGGCCACGATGTGGCGCACGCCGGCATCCCAGTAGGATTGCACGACGGCGTCGATCTCCTCGCGGGTGGCGTCGACACAGGTCAGGTGGGCGGCCGGCTGGAGGCTCGTCTCCTTGACCATCCGGGCGACGGTGTTGTGGGTGCGCTCGCGGGTGGAGCCGCCGGCGCCGTAGGTCACCGAGACGAATTTCGGTTGCAGCGGCGCGAGGCGCTCGATCGAGGACCAGAGGATCTTCTCCATCTCCTCGGTCTTCGGAGGGAAGAACTCGATGGAGACCCGGATCGGACGGTAGCTGTCGCGGCTGGCGCGATGGTGGGAGGCGGATGGCATCGGGTCGTCCTCTATGTCGGTCGGTTCAGACGGTCGTCGATCAGGGTTCGAAGGCAGGATTCGGGTGGAAGCGGACCGTCGCCCTCAGGCGACGGCCAACTCCGGTTCGTGCGCGGGCGCCGCCATCTCGGCCGCATCGGTGGCGAGCCAGAGCGTCACGGTCAACTGGTCCTCGACCTCGCCGGTGGGGGCGAGGTCCCGGGTGGTGACGGTGGGCAGCCCCGCATCGTTGAGCCAGCCCGTCACCTGTTCGGGCGCGAAGCCGAGGCGGCGATGGGCCTGGGCCTCGCGCAGGAATTCGAGGTCGTGGGGGGCGAAATCCACCACCAGCAGGCGCCCGCCGGGGGCGACGAGGCGGGCGGCCTCGCGCAGGGCCCGGGCCGGATCGTCGAGGTAGTGCAGCACCTGATGGACCACGACGAGGTCGAACCCGCCGCGCCCGAAGGGCGGCGCATGGATGTCGCCCTGGCGCAGGTCGACCCGGGACAGGCCCAGGCGCTCCAGGTTCGCCCGCGCCACGGAGAGCATGGCGTGGTTCGAATCGAGCCCGACCGCGCGGACGGCGCGCCCGGCCAGCAATCCGAGCATGCGCCCGGTGCCGGTGCCGAGATCGACCAGGTTCTGGATCGGCCGATTGCCGAGCACGTCGAGCACCGCGGCCTCGACGGTGGCCTCCGGCACGTGCAGCGAGCGCAGGCGGTCCCATTTGGGCGCCAGGCGGGCGAAGAAGGCCTGGGCGGCCTCGGCCCTCTGGGTGCGCACGGCCTCCAGGCGGGCGAAATCCTCGGAGAGCGGCGCCCGGGTGGCGTCGAGCCCGGCCACGAGCGGCTCGACGAGGGCGGCGCGATCCTCCACCAGGCGGAAGAAGGCCCAGGCGCCCTCGCGGTGCCGCTCCACCAGCCCGGCCTCCACCAGCAGCTTGAGATGGCGCGAGATGCGCGGCTGCGACTGACCCAGGATGTCGGTGAGGTCGGAGACCGAGAGTTCGCCGGCGGCCAGCAGCGCCAGGATGCGCAGGCGCGTCTCCTCCGCCGCCGCCCGCAGGATGGCGAGGGCGTCGGCAAACGGCAGGGCGGTGGCTGGAGGAGATCCCGCGTTAGACATAAAGATATCTTTATGTGAAAACGAGAGCCCTGACAAGCGTCTCCGACATCAGTCGAGGTCGCAAGGACGCGGGCGCCTCACGGCGCGTTCCAGAGCCAGGCGGCCCCGCGGACGCCGGAGGCATCGCCGTACCGGCTCGGGCGGATGGGCGTATCGAACGCGTCGGAAAACACGTGCGGCGCCACCCGCGATGGCAGGCCGGCGAGGATCTCGGGCACGCGCGAGAGACCGCCGCCGATGACGATGACATCGGGGTCGATCAGGTTGATCACCTGGGCCATCCCGCGTCCGAGGCGGTCGAGGTAGCGGTCAAGGGTCGCCTCCGCCTCCGCGTCGCCGGCCCGCAGGGACGCGACGACGGCCTCGCCGCTGCCCGTCGCACCGGCGCGGCGGGCGTGGTCGGCGGCGAGCGCCGGGCCGGAGACCCAGGTTTCGAGGCAGCCGTGCCGGCCGCAATAGCAGGCCGGTCCGGGGCGCTCGTCGTCGCGGGCGGATGGCAGCGGGTTGTGGCCCCACTCGCCGGCGATGCGGTCGCGCCCCGCGAGGGCGCGGCCCTGCAGGGCGATGCCGGAGCCGACGCCGGTGCCAAGGATGATGGCCCAGACCACGGGCAGGCCCGCCCCGGCCCCGTCGACGGCCTCCGAGACCGCGAGGCAGTTGGCGTCGTTCTCCAGGCGCACGGGACGGGCCAGGGCGCGTTCAAGATCATGGCCGAAGGGCCGGCCGTTCAGCCAGACTGAGTTGGCGTTCTTGACGAGGCCGGTGCGCGGTGAGATCGCCCCCGGCATGCCGATGCCGACCGTCCCGGTGGCGCCGGCCCGCGTCTCCAGGTCCCGCACGAGCGCTGCGATGGCCGCGAGGGTCGCCGCATAATCGTCACGGGGCGTGGCGACCCGGTGCTCGGCCCGGGTCGCGCCGTCGGATGTGAGCGCGATCCCGGCGATCTTGGTGCCGCCGAGATCGATGCCGATGCGCAGGGATGCGGTCAGGGCCGGGGCCCGTCAGCGCGCCGCGGCCGGGACAGGGGCCGCCGGGCTCGCGGCGCTGCCGGAATCCATTTCCGGGGCGTGGTCGGAGATGTCGGTGCCGATCGAAACCGGATGCGCCATGACCTGGCGCAGCTTCTCGGTGTCGAGTTCGCCCTCCCAGCGGCTGACCACCACCGTGGCGACGCCGTTGCCGATGAGGTTGGTGATGGCGCGGCACTCCGACATGAACTTGTCGACGCCGAGAATCAGGGTCATGGCTGCCACCGGCACCGGGTTGTTCGGAATGGCGCTGAGCGTCGCCGCCAGGGTGATGAAGCCTGCGCCGGTCACGCCGGAGGCGCCCTTGGAGGTCAGCATCGCCACCAGGATGATGGTGGCATACTGGCCGAAGGACAGGTCGGCGCCCACCGCCTGGGCCAGGAAGAGCGACGCCAGGGTCATGTAGATGTTGGTGCCGTCGAGGTTGAACGAGTAGCCCGTCGGGATTACCAGGCCGACCACGGAATCCGAGGCGCCGAGGCGGCGCATCTTCGTCATCATATGCGGCAGCACCGTCTCGGAGGACGAGGTGCCCAGCACGATGAGGAGTTCGTCCTTGATGTAGGCCAGGAACTTGAAGATCGAGAAGCCGGCCACCCGGGCGATGCCGCCGAGGATGAGGACCACGAACAGGAAGGCCGTGACGTAGAAGGTGCCCACGAGCCAGGCGAGATCGATGACCTTGCCGATGCCGTACTGGCCGATGGTGAAGGCCATGGCGCCGAAGGCGCCGATGGGGGCCAGCTTCACCACGAGGCCGATGATGCGGAAGAAGATCTGCCCCGCCGTGTCGATGGCGTGGGTGATGGCCTCGCCGCGCTGGCCCATGCCGGTGACGACGACGCCGGTCAGGATCGAGATCAGCAGCACCTGCAGCAGGTCGCCGGTGGCGAAGGCGTCGAAGAAGCTCTTCGGGATCAGCGCCATGATGTGGCCGGTGACCGAATCGTCGGCGGCCATCTTCGCGTATTTCTCGACCGCCTTGCCGTCGAGCTTCGTCACGTCGGCGTTGAAGCCGGCGCCCGGCTTGACGACCTCGCCGACGAGGACGCCGATGAGCAGCGCGATGGTGGAGACCACCTCGAAGTAGACCAAGGCCTTCAGGCCGACGCGGCCGACCTTCTTCAGGTCCCCGATCGACGCGATGCCGTGCACGATGGTACAGAAGATGATCGGTGCGATCATCATCTTGATCAGGGCGATGAAGGCGTCACCGAGCCACTTGACCGACTTGCCCCATTCGGGATGGAGCCAGCCGAGAAGCACGCCGAGCGCGATCGCGATCAGCACCTGGATGTAGAGCACCTTGTACCAGGGCTCCTTGGACGGACGTGGGACCGCGGCTGGTGCCGCTCCATAGGTCGTCGCCTGGGCCATGATCCCTCCCGATGCGCTCTGCGCAACCCACTGATTGTTAATCCCGACGCTAGCCAGTTTATTCGCTCCGCTCAATCGCAGGCGGTGCGCTGCGATGACAAACGGCAGGCGCTTACACGCTCTTCGCGGGGAAAAGGCTGCGCGCGGCCACGGGCGCGCCGGCGTCCAAGGGTGCACGCAGGCGTGGCGCCCGGACTCTCGCGACCCCGACGGCTTTCCATCCGGATCCGGCGCTCGCGGGAAGTCCGGCGCGCCGTGCGGTTCCGGATCCGGGGCTTCGGCCGCACGGCCCCTCGATCCTCCGATCCCGCGCGCGGGTTTTTCGCACGAGACCCCACATAAGAGACCGGCCCCCC